>JAUSJX010000109.1 GCA_030647435.1 Candidatus Rokuibacteriota bacterium | reverse complement strand
CGCGGGTGCGCAGCTCGCGGGCCACGTGGTCGCGATCTACCGAAACGACCGCAGTTGGCTGCGGTAGCGTAGCGAGCTGCTGTTCCAGGTCCTTTCTGCGGGTCTCCTCAGCACGGAGCGCAGTGAGCAGGGCCTCAGGGGGTGCATCACCCGGGGTCCCGTGCGAGATGGTCTCCGCAAGCCGCTGCTCGCGTCGCCGCGCCTCAGCGATTTCGCCCTCCAACATCGGCCGCCGGTCTGCTGTCTCCGCAGCGCTCTCCGTCAGCCGCGCAAAGGCCTGCGCCACGGCGGCCTCTACCAGCTCGGCATCGAGGGCATGGACCATGGCGTCCAGTATGGCCTCGTCCAGGATCGCTTGCGGGAGATGAAGGTTGTTCGAGCAGATGGCCGGGCCCCGCTTCGAGTTGTGGGCGCACCCGTAGAAGTAGCCCCGACGGCGGCCGTGGTGACGGCTCATGGCGATGATTGGCCCGCCACAGCCGGCACACCGGGCGAGCCCACTCAGCAGGTACGAGGACAGCGGCGTGAGCTGCGGTATGGGCTCCGCTTCGCTCAAGGCCCGGATCTGGGGAACGAAGACGCTCGCCCGCCGGTCGAGCGCCGCGTGCGCGGCCTCCCAGAGGTCATCCGAGATGATTCGGCAATCAGGCAGCTCAACCTCGACCAGGTCTGCGGGCGGCCGCGTCTCCTGCGTCTTCGTCCCCCGCCGGTGGGCCTTCTTGGTGCGATTCCAGAGGCCCCGGCCGCGGTAAAGCTCATTGTGGAGCATTTCGCGGATGGCGGTCGGCGCCCAGCCGTGCTCACCGCCGCGGGGAGGGGAGATCCCTTCCTCATTGAGCTGCTTGGCGATGCGCGTGATGCCCCAGCCCGCGGCCGACAGCTCGAACATGCGGCGGACCCCACGGCGCCCTGCGCCGGATTGATCACCCGCCGTGCTGGGGACCGGTGTGTCCCGCTGTCCGTTCCCGGGGTGCTGGCCCGGACGTTATCGTAGCCGTAGACCTTCCCGCCGGTGACGTAGCCGCCCCGCGCCAAACGCAGCAGGGCGTCGTGCGTCCGCTGCTGCCCCCGCTCCCGCTCCATCTCCGAGGCGAAGCCGGCCAGGGAGAGGAGGACCTTCTCGGTGGCTGAGTCGAGCGTGCGCTCTCGGTCGTCGAGGTAGTAGAAGAGCCGTACCCCGGCATCGAGGATCTGCTTGATGACGTAGGCCGTCTCGATCTGCTCCCGCCCGAGCCGGCTCTCCTCACTCATGACGAGCACCTGGAAGGGCGGGCGCGGCCGGAGCATGTTCAGGAGCCGCGTCAGCCCCGGCCGCTTCCGGAACTCGGCGCCGCTGACGCCATCGTCCACGAAGAGGTACTCATCCCGGACGACCCAGCCGTGTGCCAGCGCATAGGTCCGGGCATGGTCGATCTGCCGGGTCACCGACCGCTGTTCGTCCGTCACGCCGACCTGTTCCGTCGACTTCCGGGCGTAGAGGGCCGCCACCAGCGGACCGGCAGCTGCCAAGGGGCGGGGACTCGACCGACCAGTCCGCGCACTCATGTCGACATCTCCTCGGGGCCGGGCTCACACGGTGGCGTCACCACGTCTCGGACCAAGGCCTCGGCGAGCGCGTCCACGACGGCCGTGCGCACGGCGTCGGGCCAGAACTGCGACGGCACAAATGTCACAGGGCGTGACCTGTACCGCGCGGGCACCTGCCACGCGCCCAGCGGTCCGAGGACGATGGCCGAAGCACAGACAAGGCTCCCATAGATGGACGACACCGGTATGGGGGCGCCGTAGATGTCGTCCGCCCGTCCGCCGTAGATGCTCTCCTGTATCTGCATGGGTATCTCCTCCGTATATCCTTGGTATCCCCGATATCCTACAGGGGATATCCTCTTCATTCCCTTGGGGGGAGGGATCCCCGTCGAGACCCCCCGGTCAGGACCCCCGGTCAGACCCCCCCGCTACACCCCGTCGAGCCCGTGATGGCCGCGCCAGGAGATCTCACTCCCTCAGCCGCCGCCGGCCCTTCCGGCCCGGCCGCGATGCCTCCTCCTTCAGGTACGCCTTGATCGCGGCCAGGGACACTCGGATGTCGCGACCGCGCTGAATCGCCTCGAGCCGCCCATCCCAGATGGCCCGGTACACCGAAAAGACATGCCGCACGCCCAGGGCCGCCGCAGCTTCCGGGACATCCAGCCAATCACTTGGGCCAACCTCACGTTCGTAGACCTGCCCGCGCCAGACCCGTTCAATGCTGCCGCCCGACCTCGGCCCCGGGGGATTGTCCCAGTAGAACGTGATCCGCGGCCGTCCTGCGGCTGGCCGACGTGCCCGGCGTCGCGCCATGGCCGATATGTATACACAAGAATGACGCCCGCGCAAGCCTCGCAGGAACTCTGTATCTCCGTGACACGTCTCGAGTCGCCTGCACTCGGGCCGGTGCATGCGTTACTTCATGGGCGTGCCGGCTGGCTCAAATCTGGCTGGCGCGTAAGGCACGGCTCCGCCAGCAGCGGCGCGATTTCGTGAGAGTAGGCCGACGAGAGTACCATCCTTCTGATGGCCTTCATGATCCCCGAGACGCTGTCGACTCAGCCGAGCTCCGCGACAGCGGGGGAGAGGAAGGTCTTCGTCGCGCTGCGGGACTACCTGCCCGAAGACTATCTCGTCTACTACGACATCTCAGTCCAGGGACGACATCCTGATTTCATCATCGTGGGACCTGATCTTGGGCTGGTCGTACTGGAAGTCAAGGACTGGCGACTCGGATCGATTTCGGCCATCGGCGAAGAGGGCGTCAGGCTCCGCCATCCTGACGGAGAGATCGTGGTGGGGAATCCGATCTGGCAGGTGCGCGAATATGTGCTCAAAACGGTGGACCTGCTCAAGAAACGCCCCCTGCTCCGCCGCGACGGTGAGGGGCTTGCTTGTGGCTGGGGATATGGCGTGGTTTTCCCGTACCTCAGGACCGAAGACGTCCGAACCGCTTCCCTCTTCGGCCCGACCCTCGAAGATGCTCTCGAGCCGGGACGCGTCCTAACGGCCGATGACTTGACGGCGAAAGCCCTTCCTGCCCGCCTTCGTTCCCTGCTCCCTGGCTGGGCAACACGACTCGACCGCCTCACCCCCCTCCAGGTGGACGAGATCCGAGGTGTCCTCTATCCGGAGATCCGCATCGGCTGGGGCGTTCCGGACGACCAGATCCTGGGCGTGATGGATAGCCAGCAAGAGCGACGCGCGCGCTCCCTGGGCGAAGGCCACCAGCTGCTTCGTGGCGTCGCCGGCAGCGGGAAATCCGTCGTTCTTGTCTGCCGAGCGCGGTACCTGCGGGAACGGCACCCCGAGTGGCGAATTCTCGTCCTCTGCTTCAACAAGGCGCTCTCGACTTCACTCCGGCAAGCCATGCAGCCCGACGCGAACCTGGATGTCCTCACGTTTCACAGCTGGGCCCTGGGACAGCTCACCCAGAGTGGTGTGGACGTCCCGAAGCCGCCGGGGCGAGGGAAGCAGTGGGATCAGTATTGGACACGAGAAGTAGCGGAGCTTCTCCTCCGAGCGTTCGAGGAGGGTCGAGTTCCCCAAGGCGCCTATCAGGCCATCCTCGTGGACGAGGGGCAGGACTTCGCTGACGATTGGTACCGCGCTGTGCTGCGAGCTCTCGATCCCGCCACGAGCAGTCTCTTCATCGCGCTCGATTCGTCGCAGAATATCTACAGGCGAAAGGTCAGTTGGCGAGAGGTCGGCATCCAGATCGTGGGGCGGACCCGTGTGTTGCGGGACAACTATCGGAACACGCAGCCAATTCTGTCGGCCGCGTACGGCATGATCCAGGGGATCGATGCCACTGAACGGGCCGCTCTTGGTTCGCCCGACGAGTACGTGGCGCCTGATCGAGCGATCAGAAATGGGCCAGGGGTCGAGATTCACCGGTGCGCCTCCATCGAGGAGAGCCGGGAGCATGCTCTGGAATGGATTCGGTACCGGCTTGCCCGCGGGGTAGCCGCAGAGGAGATACTCGTTTTGGGGCCGGGGCGACTCGAGATGAAAACGTTTACGACATGGCTGAACAGCCTGGGTGTGTCCGCCTACCTGCTCGGCCAGACGGAGCGGGCAGAAGGCGTGCGCGTCTCAACCATCCACAGCTCCAAGGGCCTCGACGCCGACTGCGTGGTCTTGCTGGACGCCCATCAGCTCCAAGATCGCGAGGATCCAGAGGCCCGACGGCTCCTCTACATCGCGATGACTCGAGCAAGACAGGATCTTTGCGTCTTCTATCATCGGGACTCAGCGCTCATGGCGGAGCTCGAGCGCGCCTGTGCCGGCGGCTGACTCAAGCTGTGACACGGGCCCGCAGGGCCGCCGGGTCCGAGAACAGGCGTTGCTCAGAAAATCGGCGCGCAAGTACCCGATTTTCATGCGGCAGGGTGGGCCAGCGGCCCATGGACGCTTATGTTAGCTACGCTCTGCCCCCGGAGGGGTCCGGCCGCGACCGCACGCGCGTGCTCCCGGGGATGATCAGAGCCGCGTAGGGCTCCGGCTGTGAGGTAGACTCTACGCACCGATGGCGGATCTCGTCGCCCTCCTTGCCCGCTTCAAGCCTGCTGTCGTCGCGATCGTGCGGCGTACCGGGGACGGTCCTGTAGACCAGCAGGTCCTCGGCACCGGGTTCAACATAGATCAGAAAGGGGTCATCGTAACGTGCCGACATGTGGTTGAGGAGTTCATCAACGATCGATTGGAAGCCCAGTTCGTCTATCGCGAGGAGCAACTACTTGCGAAGCGCGATATGCCCTTCAATTGGGTCATTATTCACGATACGGATGACGTCGCCATCATCCGGCTTCAGAATAGCCCCATGCCGCTGCCATTCGCGCCGCTTGGCACCGGCTCGAGAGTATCGGAAGGGACGGCAATCGGCGTCTGTGGGTACCCGCTGGGCCTCGCTCTTGAGCCTAAAGCTCGGAGTGCGGCAAGCACGTTTCAAGTGGGCATAGTGGGCGCGATCATGCCCTACCCAGGCGCTCCGCCTCTTGCCGGGACAACTTTCTATCGGTTGGACATTCCGCTAAATTTTGGAAACAGCGGTGGTCCGATGTTCCTCCAGGAGGATGGAGCGGTTGTAGGTGTCGTTGCAGGACGCCCCACCACGATGGCACCTGTCTTTGCCCGGAAAGAAGTGTTGAGCCCGACCGACCTGACCGCGATCGTCTCCGGGGGGCTAACCCACGCGATTCCGATTGACCGTTCCCTGCATCTCATCGAGCGGGTCAAGAGGTTGACAGACCAAGAGATTGACGAGGTCCGCCGTACCAGGAAGTTCCCACCATGGTGGGATGAGGTGAAGACCCCAGCCTGAAAGTAATCTTTCGCCCGCCCATATGTGCGACCACCGTGGGAGAAGGCCCCTGGCGGCGCAGGATGGCCGGGTCAGAGGGCGATCGCGGTGCTGACGATCGCCTTCGCCCCGGCGCCGCTTGTGCTCCTCCGGGCGCGCGCTACTCGGAGATGGCCTCCTCCTCGCACTCCTCCCGGTACCGCTCGCGCGTGTGGCAATCCAGAGTGATCCCGCCCACCTCGGCACGGTCGCAGAAGTCGCACCGCCCGCCGGTGGCGACCATCTCGTAGAGGTGAGAGGGCCCGCTGTATCCAGCATCACTCGGTGTTCGTGGCGGCGGTTCGCCCCAAGCCCAAGAGGAAGCCGGAGCCTTCGAAGTAGGAACGCGCCCAACTCGCGCCCAAAGACACCAAGGGCTTCGGGATGTTCTCCGAAGCCCTTGTTTTTCTGGTTGCGGGGGCCCGCAACCACCGAAATCGAACAACCTGGCCTTCGGGGTTGACCTCGTCTGACGCAGAGTGACCGAGCGAGGTCGGTCCACGGACGTGCCGCCGTTATCTCGTTGGGGTCAGCCGTTGAGACTTCGCCGGGAATGGATGTGGGAATGGGCTGGGAATATGCGAATCGGACTGAGTTTCCCGCCGGTCAGGCCACCCTGAAGGACTCGACCCTCCGACCCGCTGATTAAGAGTTGCCCCGGACCACGTACTCAGGGTACCCAAAGTAACCCAAGCCTATCCAACCAAAACGATCCGGACTAGCTGGATGTCTTCCTTGATCGTCCTGGTACAGGGTGTTCTGGTAGCAGGGTGGTGGCAAATGACTGTCATTTTTCTGAATCATTCCCCCAGTAGCGGCTGAGTTTTTCAGAAACTTTCCCCCACCTGTTTTCAGAAACTTTCCCCCACCCGGGCGCGCCGTGAGCCGGGTCACGCTTGCCTCCAACCCAAGGAGGTGGGCATGGCCTATCGGGAGGTGGGGATGGTCGAAGTGCGCGAGATCGTGCGGCGGTGGCTGGCCGGCGACGGCCTGCGGAGCATTGCCCGGGCGCTGGGGGTAGACCGCAAGACCGTCGCCGAGTACGTACGGCTGGCCCACGCGGCCGGCGTCGAGCGCGGGGGCGCCCCGCCGAGCGAGGCCCAGCTCGGCGCCCTCGCGGCGTGTCGCCGGCCCGGACGGCCCGTGGCGACGACGGAGCCGAGCGCGGAGGTCCGGGCTCTGGTCGCCCATCAGGAGACGATCCGGCGGTGGTTGAGCGAGGACGGGCTGCGGCTGACGAAGGTCTACCGGCGGCTGCGCGCGCAGGGCGTGGCCGTCTCCTACAGTACGCTCTACCGCTTCGCCCGGGCGCAGTGCGACTTCGCCCCAGCGACGATCACCGTCCGCGTGGCCGAGCCGCCGCCCGGCGAGGCGGCCGAGGTCGATTTCGGCCTGCTCGGGCTCTGGCTCGATCCGCTCACGGGGCAGCGCCGGCGCGTGTACGGGCTGTTGGTCACGCTCTGCTTCAGCCGCTACGCGTGTCTCTGGATCAGCTTGCGGCAGGATCTCGCCGCTGTCCTCGACGGGCTGGAGGCGGCGTGGGCCTTCTATGGGGGCGTCGTGCGCCGCCTGGTCAGCGACAATCTGAAGCCCGTCGTCACCCGCGCCGATCGCTACACGCCCACGATCGACCGCGTGTGCCTCGAGTACGCCCAGTTCCGCGGTTTCATGCTTGATCCCGCCGTCGTGCGCCACCCCACCGGCAAACCGAAAGTGGAGCGCGGCATTCCCTACTGCCGGGAAGACTTCTTCCGCGGTGAGACCTTCCGGGACCTAGCCGAGATGCGCGCCCGGGCGGTCGTGTGGTCCCGCGAGATTGCTGGGACGCGCCTGCACGGCACCACCCGCCAGGTCCCGCGCGTGGTCTTCGAGACCGTCGAGCAGGCGACCCTCCTGCCGCTGAGCCCGGAGCCCTTCGACCGCCCGACCTGGGCCGCGGCGACGGTCCATCCCGATCACCACATCCAGTTCCACCGCGCGCTCTACTCTGTCCCCACTCGGTACATCGGCCAGCGCGTGGACGTCCGCGGCGACAGCCGCGTGGTCCGGATCTACCACCGGGGCGACCTCATCAAGGTCCATGTCCCCCAGCTGCCCGGCCGGCGCGCCACGGACTATGCCGACTATCCGGCCGCCCGCGCGCCGTACGCGATGCGCGCGCCCGACGCCTGTATCCGCCAGGCCGAAGGCCTGGGCCCCGCGATCGGCCAATTCACCACGGTGCTCTTGAGCGGGACCTTCCCCTGGGCGCGCCTGCGCCAGGCCCAGAAACTGCTGCGCCTGGCCGAGCGCTATGGCGCCGCACGCGTCAACGCGGCCTGTGCGCGCGCGCTGGCCTTCGAGCTCCTCGACGTCCGCCGGGTCGAGGGGATCGTGCGCACCGCCCTCGAGCGCGCGCCGGGCCCCGCCGAGCGCGGCGAGGTGCGACCACTGCCCGCCCGGTTTGCCCGGCCGCCGGCGAGCTTTACTCACCCCCATCCCCACGAGGAGAACGACGATGACGCTGGAGATCACGCCTGATCTGGTCCGCCGCCTCAAGCGCCTGCGGCTGGGCGGCCTGCTGCCCACGCTGCCCGACCGTGTCGCGCACGCGCGCCAGGCGAAGCTCAGCCACCTCGAATGTCTCGAGCTGCTCCTGCAGGACGAGATCGACCGGCGCGAGAGCCACACCCTGGCGCAGCGCCTGGCCGTCGCCGGCTTCGACGAGCTCGTCAGCGTCGAGCAGATCGTCTGGGACACGACGGTGAGCTACGATCGCCCTCGCGTCCGCGAGCTGTTCACCCTCCACTGGCTCGCCGAGCGCGAGAACATCATCTTCTGCGGGCCGGTCGGGGTCGGGAAGAGCTTCCTCGCCCAGGCGCTCGGCCACAGCGCCTGTCGCGCGGGCCACCGCGTGCGCTACGTCACGGTCGCCAAGCTCCTGCAGGCCCTGCTCCAGTCCCGCGCCGACAACTCCTTCGAGCGGGAGCTGCGCAGCTGGCTCGCGCCCGACCTGCTCGTCCTCGATGATTTTGGTCTCCGGAAGCTCACCGCCCAGCAGTCGAGCGACTTCTATGACGTCCTGGTCGAGCGGCATAAGCGCGCCGCGACCGTGATCTAAGTTATGAGGAATATGCCGCCCTTCCCACTACGGTGGTGCGTAGCGGCAGCACCACACACCACCGGGGAGGGGACATGGACAAAGGGGCGTGGGCGCGAACAGGTGAGCAGGGAGTACCCGTCACAGCAAGTCG
>JAUSJX010000108.1 GCA_030647435.1 Candidatus Rokuibacteriota bacterium | reverse complement strand
GGGCTGGAAACGGCTTACGGCGAACCTACACGGGCACGAAGCTGGAAACGGCGGACACAGCCAAGGGGAGCCTACGGAGCTTTGCGCCAGTCCTCGACCCTACTCAAGACCGCTAAGGCCCTCGGGCACACTCCAGCGCATTCCAGCGCACTTCAGTGGTCCAGGGCGCCGCGATCCCTTCCTTCCAGATCCAACTGGAACGCGCCTTACTGACCCGCTCCTGTCTTCTTCTTCGGGCTCCGGTTTGACTTGTCCCGCGCGCTCTGACAGGATCGGCGCCAGGTGGGAGGGGGGTTTATCCGCGCTGTGCCAAGCCAAGCGCCTGGGCCTCGGGGGGCCATGAACGAGAGGTACTGACACCTGGCCACCGTGACGTGCCCGTGGGCGAGATCATCGTGCGCGGGCCCAACGTCATGCGCGGCTACAACAACCTGCCCCAGGCCACGGCGGAAGCGATGCGCTCCGGCTTCTATCACACGGGAGACCTCGGGACGCTCGACGCCGACGGGTTTGTCTACGTCCTCGACCGGCTGAAGGACATGATCATCAGCGGCGGTTACAACATCTACCCGAAGGAGATCGAGGACGTGCTGTACACACACCCGGCGGTGGTGGAGGCGGCCGTGGTGGGCGTGCCGCACGAGGCGAAGGGCGAGGTGCCCCGCGCGTACGTGGTGTTGAAGGAAGGCGCGGCGGCGGCGCCCGACGAGATCCTCGCCTACCTTCGCGGACAGCGTGCGGCCTACAAGCTGCCCACGTCGGTGGGGGTCATCGCGGCCATTCCGAAGACAGGGTCCGGCAAGATCCGGCGTGTGGAGCTGCGCGATCGCGCGGCGGCCAAGGAGGAGTGAGGGTGCACAGTGATCTGAAGGAGCTCGTGATGCCGCTGGGAGACCTGATCCGCAAGCAAGCGGCGCGCTACGGATCGAAGATGCTCTTCGAATGCCATGGCGTTCGGCGTAGCTACGCGGAGTTCGACGAGCGCACCACGCGCCTGGCCGGAGGTCTGCAGACCCTCGGCGTGCGCCCGGGCGACAAGGTCGCCTGCTACATGCCGAACGCCATCGAGCTGCTCGAGGCGTACTACGCCACCTCCAAGGCGGGAGCGGTGACGGTGTTCCTCAACGCCATGCTCACGGCGCGCGAGATCCGGTTCGTCCTCCAGGACTCCGAATCGAAGGTGATTTTCACCGCACCCGGACTCCTGCCCAACGTGCAGGAAGTCCGGCCCGACGCCGGGCACCTGGAGACGATCGTGGTCCAGGGTGGGACGCCACCGCCGGACACGGTTCGCTTCGACGATGTCTTGGAGGGCGGCCCCTACCGCGACGTGCCGGTGAAGACGGAGGACGTCGCCTGGCTCGGCTACACGTCCGGCACCACGGGCCGGCCCAAGGGGGCGATCCTCACGCACCTCGGCGCCACGCACGTGGGCGCCACCGTCGCGGACCGGTTCGGCTACCGAGAGGACGACATCGTCCTCTGCGCGCTGCCGCTCTTCCATTCCTACGCGGTGAACAGCTGCATGATCCAGGTCATGATGGCGGGCGCCGGCCAGGTGATCTTGGAGCGGTTCACGCCGGACGGTGTCCTGCAGGCGATTCAGGACCACCGGATCACCGTCTTCCCCGGCGTGCCCACCATGTTCAATTACCTCGTGAACTTCCCGGACCGGGCCAAGTACGATCTGATATCGTTGCGCATCGCCAAGTCGGCCGGCGCCGTGCTGCCCGCCAAGCTCATGCACGATTTCGAGACGCTGTACGGTGTACCGCTCGTGGACGGCTACGGGATCACCGAAGCTCACTCGTTCGTGACGCTGAACGATCCCAGGGGAAAGCGGCCGGACGGCTCCTGCGGAAAGGCGATCGAAGGCGTGGACGTGCGCATCGTGGACGGGCAGGACCGCGATGTGCCGGCGGGCGAGCGCGGCGAGCTGATCTTCCGCGGCCCCAACCTTCCGCTGGGCTACGTCAACGGACCCGAGGCCACCGCCGAGGCGCTGCGGGGCGGCTGGTACCACAGCGGCGACGTGGCGTACATGGACGCCGAGGGCTACGTCTACATCGTGGACCGCATCAAGGACACGATCATCTGCGGCGGCTACAACATCTACCCGAAGGAAGTGGAAGACGTGATTTACGCCCACCCCGCCGTGCTGGACGTTGCGGTGGTAGGCGTGGCCGACGAGGCAAAGGGTGAGATCCCCAAGGCGTGCGTCGTCCTGAAGCCGGAGGCCACAGTCACCGCCGGGGATTTGGAAGCGTACTGCCGGCAGAATCTCGCCGCCTACAAGGTCCCCCGCGTCATCGAGTTCATGGACGCCATTCCCAAGACGGCGTCCGGCAAGACCAAGCGATTCCTGCTACGGCAGCGGGCCTGACCGCCGGGCGGCGCGGATCGCCTCGCCGGTGATCGGCAGGTCGGTGAGGCGCACACCGGTGGCGCCGCACCGCGCGCCGGCTGAGCGGCAGGCCCTCCGCCTCCTGCAGCTTCTCGGTGAGGTGGCAGTCGTTCAGCCCGGCGTAGGGGCCTTGCACGAGCGGGGCCGCCCGCACGCCGAGCCCCACGCACCCGTGGCGCCACGCCACCCCCTACGCACCCCGAGCCGGGGGGTGACATTTTTACGGAACAGCGACAGCCGCTGGCCACGTCCTGCCGGTGATCAATAGAAGTGTCATCCCTAACTGCTTCGTGAAAATGTCATCCCCCTATGGAGACCTTCACGATGAGCAGGAAGGAAGCCCCGCGCCCGGGTCTGCTGAAAGCCGCGTTGGCCGGCCGCATCACAAACACGGAAGGAGCGAGTGCGTTGGAACTGTCGGTGCGCCGATTCCAGCGTCTCAAGCAGCGCTTTCATGCTGACGGCGTGGCGAGCGTGCCCCATGGCCTGCGCGGGCGCCTCACCGACGATGAGGAGGGCGTCGGACGTGACGGGCCCGGGCACTAGACGCGCAGCGGGTCCAGGCGGCCCGCCAGGACGAGCAGACTCTCCAAAAGGTAGTAGCTTCCCACGATGAACTCGCAGCGGTTCGCGCGGTCGTGGGGCCGAGCATCCGCGCGTTTGTTGAAGCACGCCTCGGTGAGGATGCCCGGTACGCGCCGGTCACCGGAGTGCGTGGGCGTAACATAGCGCTCTACGAGCGCCCGCGCCGTCGCCTCCGCCGCCTCGCGGTAGCGCAGGCGCTCCGCCTCCGACGGGGCGACGCGGGCGAGCTTAAGGAGGGCCGCCAGGGCGATCGAGGTGGCGGCGGTGTCGCGCTCGGCATTCGGGATGGCGGGGTCATCGAAATCCCAGAAGGCCACGCGGTCCGCCGGAACATGGGCGAGCCACCAGTCGGCGCCGCGCACGGCCGCCGCCATCCACGCCTCTCGCTGGCGGTCGGCCAGCCAGCTCTGCGTCGAGAACAGCGTCCCCCACGCCTGCGCCCGGCCCCACGTGCTCGTGTCGCTCGAGCCCTTGTGCGTATAGTGGCGGACAAGGCGACCCGTGGCCGCGTCGAGCGAGCTGGACTGGATGAACGAGCCATCGAGCCGGAGGTGGAGATGGATGATCGTCTCCGCATGGTTCGCCGCGACCTCGCGGAGCTCGGCGTCGCCCGTCGCGCCGGCCGCCCAGAACAGCAACGGCGCCGCTTGCAGGCTGTCGATGCTCGTCTCGGTGTTCCCGATGTGCGCGCCCTCTTCGGCCTGCGTGCCCAGCGGGACGAGCTTGAGCGTGGGCGAGTAGAGGCGCTGCGCCAGGTGTCGTGCCGTCTCGATCGCGATCTCCCGCGGCCCCGGCGCATCGTGGAGGATCGCGCCGAGCGCGGCCCCGTAGTACGCGGGAAACGACTTGAACACGGTCTTCGCGGCGATCCTCGGACGCAGCCGCTCGGCGAGCGGCGCCGCCCAGGCGGCGTAGCGCGCGTCGCCCGTCGCCGCCGCCGCGAGCCAGAGCATGCCGATCCAATAGCCCCCGGTCCAGTCGCCGTCGGGCGTCGTGGTCCACCGGCCCGTTTCGGGATCGGCCCAGTGCGGGAAACCCTCGTTCACGCGGGCCGCCGTGTCCTGCGCGCGCGCGAGCATCCGTTCGATCGCCTGGCTCCATGGGGCATGGGTCGTCATCGGGTTACGCCCCGTAGTCCAAAGGTTCCGAGAGGAGGGGCTGCCGTATCCGGACCTGCTCCAGCACCTCGGGCCCGACTCGATCCAGAAATCCTCTCCAGTCGTCCACGCCGAAGACCCAGCGCTCGAGCCAGGCGCGGTTTCCCTCGACGGTGCGGGTCTCGTCGTGAAAGCGCCGAAAGAAGTCGTGGTAGCGACGGTAGTAGCCCTGGACCGGCGAGGGGAAGGCCCCGAACGGCTGGTGCACGACCGCGACAACCTTGGTCTCGGGAGTCAGCACGAGCCCGGGGTCGCTCAGGATCCGCTCGCGCGGCCAGATCTCTTCGGCCACGACGATGACCTGACGAGCGGCTAGGGCCGCCTCGCGGGTGACGCCGAGGGTACCCCAGACATGGGCCCGGCCGTCCTCGTCGGCGCGCTGCACGTGAAGGACGGCCACATCCGGGACCAGAGCCGGCACCAGCACCAGCGGCGCCCCTGACCACGGATCGGCGGCCTCCTTGAAGGTCGGGTTGGAGTGCAGGAGGTCCGTTCCCAGGAGCGACCGAGTCGGCAGGTACGGGACATCGAGCGCTCCGGCATGGAGCGCCAGAGCGATGGTCAGGTTCGAGTGATCCTGGACCTCGACGGGCACCGGCACCGCGTGTTCCACGGCCCGCCGATAGTTGTGGCCGAGGCCCGCGCTGACGTTGCCGACCCACGCGGCGATGATACGCCGCACGCATCCGGCCCCGACCAGTTGATCGAAGAGGATGTCGGAGATGGGCCCGATGAGGGTGAGGTCCCGACGCCGCTGGCGGATCAACTCGTGCCCGGCGGCAAAGGGGATGAGTGCCTCGATCCCGGTATTGAGACAGACGGAGGTGCCGTCGGGGATGAAGCGGGTGACGGCCTCTCGCATGGTAGTGAGCTTTGACCCGGGCACCCCCCATTCTACCGCGCTGTCGCCCGTCGTCGGCGGCGTGATGTCGGCTCTCATCGGAACTCGCCGTCCTCATTGAGAGGGTGGAGGGTTTGGCCTAGGCGGGATGGCGCTGACAATGTAAGATCTGCGCCACGCGGAGAGATCATGGACCTCAAGCTCAACGATAAGGTCGTGCTGGTCACCGGAGCCGGACAAGGTCTGGGACGGGGCATCGGCCTCGCCTTCGCCCGGGAGGGGGCCCGCGTGGCCTTTCACTACCGCTCGTCGGCCGAAGGCGCCGAAGCCGGGGCCGCCGAGGCCCGCGCGCTGGGCGTGAAGACGATGGTCGTCGGCGCCGACCTTCGCAGCGACGGCGCCGTGGCCGACGCCGTCGAGCGGGTCGAGTCCGAGCTGGGCGCTATCGACGTGCTCGTCAACAACGCGGCCGCGACGCAGCGCAAGCCCTTCCTCGAATCCACCTCCGAGGACTGGGCGCCACAGGTGGACGTGACGGTGACCGGTACGCTCCGCGTGACCCACGCCGTGGCCGGCCGCATGGCGGCGCGGCGCTCGGGCGCCATCGTGAACCTCATGGGCGACTCCGGGCGCGTAGGGGAGTCCGGCCTGCTCGTCACCGCGACCGCGCGCGCCTCGACAGTCGGCCTGACGAAGTCGCTCGCCCGAGAGCTCGCGCGCTACGGCATCCGCGCGAACTGCGTATCGATCGCCCTCGTGCAGACCGAGAACCTCGGGGCGCACGCTGGCGGCGCCGACGAGGAGCGCATGAAGAAGCTCCTGGCGCAGTACCCCTTGCGGCGACTCGGCCGTCCCGAGGACGTCACCGCGATGGTCCTGCTGCTGGCCTCGCCGCTGTCGAGCTGGACCACCGGCCAGGTGGTGTCGGTCAACGGCGGCTACGCCATGGTCTGAGGCCCGGGCCGTCCCCTGATGGCCAGCGTCGTCCCTCCCGGATCCCCGAGCGTGTTCGGGGCCCGCATCCTCCGGAAGGAAGACGCGCGCCTCGTCAGCGGGCGGGGACGGTACGTGAGCGACATCGAGCTGCCGCGCATGCTGCACGTCGCCTTCGTGCGCAGCGTCCACGCCCACGCCAGCATCCGGCGCATCGACGCGGCGCCCGCGGCGGCGCTGGCTGGAATCGTGAGCGTGGTGACGGGCGATGACCCCGTCTTCGCACGTCACCGGCTGCGAGCGCGGTCGGCGCTGCCGGGCTACGTCGAGACCGAGCAGCCGCTCCTCGCCTGGCCGAAAGCGCGCTATTCCGGCGAGGCGGTGGCCGTCGTCGTCGCCGTCGATCGCTACGTGGCCGAGGATGGCGCCGCGCTCGTGACCGTCGACTCCGAGCCCCTGCCGGCGGTGGTGGATGTTGTCGAGGCGCGTGGCAGTGTCGCGATCGTGCACGATGGGGCGCCCGACAACGTGCTCCTGTCCCGCCGGTTCGACAACGGCGACGTGGAGACGGCCCTGGCGACCTCAGCCGTGGTGGTCGAGCGGACGTTCCGCACGAACCGGCAGACGGCGGCTCCGCTGGAAGGGCGCGGCGGCGTCGCGGATTGGAACGCCGCGGACGGCAAGCTCACGCTGTGGTCGGGCACCCAGGTGCCGCACCTGGCGCGCCACGGTCTCGCGGAGATCCTCGGCCTGCCCGAGAATCGCATCAGGATCGTGGCCCCGGACGTCGGCGGAGGCTTCGGGCTGAAGGGGATTCTCTATCCCGAGGACGTCGTCCTGTGCCTGCTGGCCATGCGTCTCGGCCGACCCGTCAAGTGGGTCGAGGAGCGACGGGAAGGGTTTCTGGCGGGAGCGCACGCCCGTGACCACCACTATGCGGTGCGGGCCGGGTTCGATCCCGGCGGTCGTCTGCTCGCTCTCGACGTGCGGGTGACCTGCAACGCCGGCGCCTACTCCGTCTATCCCTGGACCGCCGGCATCGAGGCGCTCATGGCCGGTGGGCTCTTCGTTGGGCCCTACAAGCTCACGCACTATCGCTGCGAGGTGGCCGCGGTGGCGACGAACACCGCACCCGCGGGCCCGTACCGCGGTGTAGCCCGACCAGCCACCACGTTCGTGATGGAGCGTGTGCTGGATCTCGGCGCTCAGACGCTCGGGCTCGACCCCGTGCAGATCCGGCGCATCAATCTGGTCGGCCCCGGCGATCTGCCGTACACGTCGGCCACTCGGCTGGTCCACGACAGCCCGAGCTACCCCGTGTGCTTCGAGAAGGTGATCGAGGCGATCGGGTACGAGGCGTTCCGGGTCGAGCAGGCCCGCCTCCGGCGGGAGGGACGCTGCGTGGGCATCGGATTCGCCAACTACAACGAGCTGACCGGCCTCGGCCAAGCCGCCTCGGCCGGACCCCGCATGCCGTTCCGCACCGGCCACGAGGGCGCGACCGTGCGGATGGATCCGTCGGGTGCCGTGACCGTGCTGGCCGGCGTCACCTCCCAGGGGCAGGGATTGGAGACGACGGTCGCCCAGGTCGTGGCCTCGGAGCTGGGGGTGCCGTTTCAGTCGGTGACGGTGATCCTGGGCGACACCGATGCCACGCCGTTCGGCTTCGGGGCGTTCGCATCGCGCCAGGCCGTGATCGGCGGCGGCGCCGCCATCCGTGCGGCGCGGGCGGTGCGGGACAAGGCCATCCGTATCGCCGCGCACCTCCTCGAGGTCGCACCCGAGGATCTCGATGTGGCCGGGGGCGAGGTGATCGTCAAGGGCGTTCCGAACCGCGCGATCCCGCTGGCTGAGGTGGCGAGGGTCGCCTACCTCGAAACTCACCGACTTCCCTCCGGTGTCGAGCCCGGCCTCGAAGCCACCCGGTTCTACGATCCCATACGCGGAACGTTCGCCGCCGGGTCGCAGGGGGCGGTGGTCGAGGTCGATCCCGAGACCGGGATTCTCGTGATCCACCGCTACGTCTGCGTCGAGGATACCGGGCGAATGATCAACCCGCTCATCGTCGAAGGGCAGGTCCAGGGCGCCATTGCGCAGGGCATCGGCGGCGCCCTCTCCGAGCACGTGATCTACGATTCCGCAGGGCAGCTCCTGACCGGCACCCTGATGGAGTACGCTCTGCCGACGGCCGCCACGGTTCCACCGCTCGAGCTCGGCCACATCGAAGAGCCGGCGGACAATCTGGCCGGGGTGCGAGGTGTCGGCGAGGGTGGCACGTTGGGACCCGCGGCCGTGCTCGCCAACGCGGTGGCCGATGCGCTGGCGCCCTTGGGGATCGAGCCGAACGAGCTGCCCCTGACTCCCGCGCGCGTGTGGGCCTTGTGCGCCTCCAGACGACCCGCACGATCGCCGTCGCCCGATTGACACGGGGGAGGCCCGTCGAGTACCCTCGGCGCGATGCAGATGAGGTGTCCCCCGCTGGCTGTGGTGTTCGTGGGTCTGTTCGTGATCGCGCTCGGCGAAACCGCGGGCGCAGTCATCTCACAACTTCGCCCGCAGGTCGTGCGCTACGCCCAGGCGCGCGTCGCGGCGAATCCGCAGCGTCACGGCCTCGCCGGCTCCGCCGAATACGACGCCGAGGTCACGGCGCGGGCCGTCTACTCCGCTGAGGCGGGTCTGTCGTTCTTTCACACCCACGCGCAGGGGCTGGGACCGCTCGTGATCTTTGCGAGCACGGTCGCGGCGAGTGTCGTTCCATGGCGGCGGGCCCGCGGCGCGCTCTACCTGCTCTTCTCCCTCGGCGCGCTCTTCCCGCTGGGTTATCTCGCGTATTCGCTGGCGGTGCTCGAGTGGGGGCGGGACGCCGGCATCGAGACCGTGGAGCGCTACGTCCTGGCGCCGCTGGGCAGCGCGGCCATCGTCGGGCTCGTCGCGCTGGCTGTGCTGATGGTGGCGGGCCACCGTCGAGGGCAGACGGTGTGACGGGACCCGGCTCCGCGGTCTGGCGCCTGCCGCCGCTCGGCTCGCTCCTGGCCGCCATTCTCCTGATCGCGTGCGCCGAAGTGGGGGGCGCGTCCATGGTGAAGTTCAAGCTGGAGCTGACGCGCTGGGCCCGCGCCGCCGTTTTAGCGCGGCCCGCGGTGCACGGGCTCGTCGGGGTGCGCGACGTCGACGAGCAGGTCATCGACGAGGCGCTGGTGAAGTTCGATGCCGGCCTCCGGCTCTTCCACCTGCACGCAGAGGGGATGGGGCTGGTCGTCATCGCCACGACCATGACCGCCGCCACGCTGGTCCATTCCGACTCGAGCCGGCGGGCCCTCATCGCGCTGTTCACCGTCGGCGGCGCCGGGTACCCTTTCGGGTACCTGCTCTGGAGTGTCTTGATCCCCTACTACGGCATCCAGGGGGGCAAGGCGGTCGCCGAGTGGCTCGTGTGGATCCCCTTCGGAGGAGCGACGATCGTGGCCGCTTGGTGGCTCGTGGCGCTGCTCGGCGCGCGGCTCTTCCGGCGGGCATGATGCGGCTCGCTCGCGCCCGCCCGCGCTTCCGGCCCGCCCTCCTGGCGGTGGTCTTCGTTGCCATCGCCGGGCGCCAGGCAGCGGCCCATCACGTCGGCGCGTACGTCCCGGGTGACAACGAGATCTCGGCCAACTTCAAACAGATCAAGTTTTCGATCCAGGCCGGGAGATTCGACGTAGCGCGGCGCCTCTTCGAGCCTGGCGCCGTCCGGGCCGAGATGCGCGCGCTGGCCGCGCGCCTGCCGGCAGGGCTGGAGGAGGCGACCCGTGCCGCGCTCGGCGCGGGCGACGGGCTTCGGGCCGAGCGCTGCCTCATGGTGTTTTTCGCCGCGCTCAGCCGGGACCTCGCCCTCGAGGCCGACCGCCGGCTCGCCGGTACGACGGAGGCCGCCGCGGCCCGGGTGGCGGCCGGGCAGAAGTTCCTCGAGGCGATCTGGCGGTACTACAACCTCGTTGACTTTGCCGTCAGCCAGTACGACCCTAAGGCCGCGGTGGCCGTCCGCCTGGCGTTCGACGAGGCGGAAGGCTACGCTCGGGGCGGAACCTCCGCGGGCGGCAAGCCCTGGCCGAAGTCGGGACCGGTGACGGGACGCGCGGTGCAGGCGCCCGACCCCGAGAAGATGCGCGAGCCGCTCCAGCGGATGGCGCGGACCCTGTCCGGGCTGATCGACACGTCCATGACGGCCAAGCCCAAAGCAGCCATGCCCAAAGCAGTCATACAATGATGCGCGGCTCACCCCAAAGGAGGGACTCATGAGGATCAGGACGGTGATCGCGGTGCTCGGGTCGTGCGCGCTGCTGGCGGGGATGACTGCGCCGGCGGCCGCCCAGAAGGTCGTCAAGATCGGCGACCTCGGCTCGAAGGTCGGCGTGTTCGAGGGCTACGGGAAATACCAGTCCATGGCGATCCAGCTTGCCGTCGAAGAGTTGAACGCCAAGGGTGGTGTGCTCGGCCACAAGGTCGAGATCATCTCCGAGGACGACGAGACCAAGCCCGGCCCCGCGGTACGCAAGGCCGAGAAGCTCATCCTGCAGGACGACGTCAAGCTCCTCGTCGGGGCCGTGTCCAGCGGCGCGACGATGGCGGTGATGGACGTGACGAAGAAGCACAAGGTTATCCACTGGAACTCCGTCTCGTGCGCCGAGTTCATGCGGACCACGAAGTTCCACAAGTACTACTTCTCGAACCAGCCCGACTCGCGCATGCAGGCCACCGGGCTCGCCAAGTACATGGTCGACAAGATGGGCAAGCGCGTCTACATCTTCTACACCGACTACGCGATGGGGCAGTCCGACGGCCGGCAGTTCAAGACGGCGCTCGAGAAGCTGGGGGGCGAGGTGGTCGGTGTGGCGGGGGCGCCGCTGGACACCAAGGACTTCAGCCCGTGGTTCGGCGCGATCAACCAGAGCAACCCCGAGGTGCTCTTCCTCGCCTTCGCCGGCACGGACTCGCTTCGCCTCATGACGCAGCTCCACTCCTTCGGCATGACCAAGAAGTACAAGCTGGCGGGCATCGACTGCTTCCTGCTGCAGCAGGACCTGCCGGCGATCGCCGAGCCCATGGAGGGCTTCGTCCAGCTCGCGCACTACTCCGCGTACAACCCGGATCCGAACATGCAGGCCTTCAACGCCAAGTTCAAGAAGAAGTACGGCGTGGACGCCAACATCATGGCCGGGGCCTATGACGCGGTGCTGTTCTGGGCGGCGGCAGTGGAGAAAGTGAAGAGCTTCGACGCCGACAAGGTGGCGGAGGCGCAGGAGGGCATGTGCCTCGACAACACCCACATCGGCCGGCAGTGCATCCGGAAGGAAGACCACCAGGTCGTCATGGACATGCACCTCTATCAGGTGAAGGGCGGCAAGAACCTGCCCATCGCGGTGCTCGCGGGCAAGGACACCATCGGCGAGCCGATGGTGGGCAAAGATCCCCTGGAAGGATTCACGTGGGAGATCAAGAAGAAGAACTAGCCAGACGGCTGAAAAAGGACCATCTGCTTCGTTGGCACCGACGGCCGCACGCTCGACGTAGGGAGACTACGCCTCGCGTGCGGCCGTCGGGCGCCGCCTCGCATCTGGACCTTTTTGAGCCGCCTGGGAGGAGTTGACGTTTGGAGTATCTCAGCGGGGTCCTGCTGCCGCAGCTCCTGCACGGCGTGGTCTTCGGCGCCGCGCTGGGGCTGCTGGCGCTGGGCCTGACGGTGATCTTCGGGCTCCTCGGCGTGATGAACTTCGCACACGGGGAGCTCTACATGTTCGGCGCCTACGCCGGGATCGTCGTGATCGCGCTGACCGGCTCGTTCTGGGTCGCCCTCGTTGCGGCGCCGCTCCTCGTCGCGGCCGTCGGCGCCCTCACCGAGGTCGCCACGCTCCGCCCACTGTACCGGCGCGAGCCGCTCCACGGGCTGATCATGACCTTCGGCCTGGCGTTGATCTTCCGCGAGGGCGCGCGCCAGCTCTTCGGCGGCAACATGCGCCGGATCCTGCCGCCCATCGAGGGCTCGATCCCGCTCCTCGGCATGACCTATCCGAAGTACCGGCTCTTCCTGCTCGCCATCTCGTCGATCCTTCTGCTGGCCATCTGGCTCTTCTTCACCCGGACCCGCGCCGGCATCGTCGTCCGCGCCGCCGTCCAGGATGCCGAGATGCTCGACGGCCTCGGCGTCAACGTGCCGCGCGTCTTCACGCTGACCTTCGCCGGCTCGGCGGCCCTCGCCGCCACGGCAGGCCTGTTGCTGGCGCCGGTGTTCACCGTGTATCCCCAGATGGGCGTCGAAATGATCCTGCTCGCCTTCATTGTCGTGATCCTGGGGGGGATGGGCTCGCTGGGCGGCTCGGTCGTCGCCGCGTTCGTGATCGGCATCGCCCAGAGCCTACTGACGCTCTGGATGAACCCGCAGCGCGTGGCCATCGCCATCTTCGGGATCATGATCGTGGTCCTGGTCGTCCGGCCGCGCGGCTTCTTCGGCCGCGAAGGTGTCCTTGAGTAAGGTCCTGTCCTGGCGGGGGTGGCTCGTCTTCGCCGCGCTGGCGGCGCTGCCACTGGCCCCGTGGATGTCGAAGTACTACATGCTGCTGGCCTTCGACGCGCTCCTCTTCGGCGCGGTCGCCATGAGCCTCGACCTCCTGATGGGCTACACGGGCCTGGTCTCCTTCGGCCACGCTGCGTTCTTCGGCCTCGGCGCCTACGCGACGGCCGTGCTGCTCGAGCGCGGCGTTCTCTCCCTCTGGCTCTGCCTGGGCGTAGCAGCCGTCGCGGTCGGCGCCTACGCGCTCACGGTCAGCTACTTCGCCACGGCCCGCCGCGGGATCTACTTCGCGCTCCTCACGTTGATCTTCGCCGAGGTGATCTACACGTTCTTCCGCTACACGCAGACCCTCGGCGGCTCCGACGGCATCCAGGGCCTGCCGCCGTTCGAGGTGGCCCCGGGCCTCGCCATCGACGCGCCGGCGCGGCTCTACTACCTCGTCGTCGCGTACCTCCTGCTCGCCTACCTCACGTGCCGCGTCATCGTCCGCTCCCATTTCGGCCAGGTGCTCGTCGCCATCCGCGAGAATGAGGACCGGGCGCGCTTCCTCGGCTACAACGTGCAGCGCTACAAGATGGGGGCCTGCCTGATCTCGGCGGTCCTGACCGGTCTCGCCGGCGCGCTCTACCCGGGCCGCGCAGCCTACGCCACGCCCGATCTGCTGCACTGGAGCATCTCGGGCGAGTTCCTCATCATGGTCATGATCGGCGGCCTCGGGACCCTCGTCGGCCCCATCATCGGCGGCGTGTTCTTCACCGTGCTCCAGGAGAAGGTGTCGTCGTACGTGCAGTGGTACAACATCGTAGTCGGGCTCGTACTGGTCCTGATCGTGCTCTTCGTGCCGCGCGGGCTCCTGGGCTTGCGCTCTGCGCTGCGGCGGCGGTCCGGCCGGGAGGCCGCCGGATGAGCGCTTGCGCGAAGAAGCCCGACCGGCACGCGATGTCTTCCACCGGGAAGGCAGTCAGGTGACCGGCCAGACGATGCTCGAGGTCCAGGATGTGTCGAAGAACTTCGGCGCGCTCGCCGCCCTGGCCGGCGTCAGCCTCGCGGTGAGGGAGGGCGAGGTGTTCTCCGTCATCGGGCCCAACGGGGCGGGGAAGTCGACACTCTTCAACGTGATCAGCGGCCTGCACGTGCCGAGCGCCGGCCGCATCATCCTGAGGGGCGAGGAGGTCACGGGGCTCGGGCCGGAGGTCATCAACCGGCGGGGCCTCGCGAAGACGTTCCAGATCACGAACATCTTCCCCGGGATCTCCGTATACGACAACGTGCGCGTGGCCGCTCAGTCGCGGGCGTCCGTCTCGGGCCGCCTGCCGTCCCTCTGGCGGCGGCCGGATGTCGAGGGGCCCGTCATGGAGCTCCTGGGCGCGTTCGGCCTCACCGCCCGGCGCGACGATCTCGCGCTGAGCCTCTCCCACGGCGAGCAGCGTTACCTCGAGATCTGCCTCGCGCTCGCGACCGATCCCGCGCTCCTGCTCCTCGACGAGCCGACCGCGGGGATGACGCCGGGGGAAACGAAGGACGCGACCGCGCTGATCCGGCGGATCGCGCAGAGCCGCAGCCTCACCGTCCTGCTCATCGAGCACGACATGAGCGTCGTGATGGGGATCTCCGACCGGATCGCCGTGCTCCACTTCGGGGAGAAGATCGCCGAGGGGCCTCCGGAGGCCATCCGCAGCGACCCGCGCGTGCTCGAGGCGTACCTGGGCGGCGCCGAGGATTGACGAGCCTAGACGTATGAGCGCCGCGGGAGCGGTCAGTGTGGTGGGGGGGTCTGGGGGAGGAGCGGCGCCGCTCCCCCCCAGAGCAAATTAACCCGTGCTCCGCATCCGGGATCTCCACGCGGGCTACGGCGCCACGCCGATCCTCTTCGGGGTCTCCCTCGAGGTTCAGGAGGGGGAGGCGGTGGCGCTCCTCGGCAAGAACGGGATGGGTAAGAGCACGCTCATGAAAACCGCCATGGGGTTCATCAAGCCCACCCGCGGGGCCATCGAGTTCGAGGGCAGGGACCTGACACGGATGACGCCGCACGAGATCGCGCGGCGGGGCGTCGGCTTCGTGCCGGAGAACCGGCGGATCTTTCCCGGCCTCACCGTGCGGGAGAACCTGGAGCTGGGCCTCTCGGCCGTGCCCCATCGCTCGGGGGCGCTGCGCCGGGAGCGCCTCGAGGAGGTCTTCGGGCACTTTCCCCGGTTGCGCGAGCGCATCGACCAGCATGCCAAGACGCTGTCCGGCGGCGAGCAGCAGATGCTCGCCATCGCGCGCGTGATGATGGCGGGGGCGCGGCTCATCCTGATGGACGAGCCTACGCAGGGGCTCGCGCCCGCGCTCATCAGGCACATCCGGGACATGATCCGCGAGATGAAGCGGCTCCGCATCACCGTCCTCCTCGTCGAGCAGAACGCCCGCGTGGCGTTGAGCGTCTGCGACCGCGGCTACATCATGGAGAAGGGGTCCATCGTATTCCAGGGGCTTTCGGCGGAGCTCCGAGACAGCCCGGTGACCCGTGAGAAGCTGGGCGTCTAGTACGTTGCTCGGCGGAACCCGCCGCGGCTCCCTGCTGCGCGTGGGACTGGCCATCGCGCTCTTCGCCGGCGTGCTCTGGACCCTTCCCACACGGCGGCCCGGGGAGGACGGCGGCCACCACCGTGATCATGGCGTCGTTCTCGACGCCTTCGAGAAGGCGGGCATTACCGAGTTCACGGGAGGTCAGCGGGGGCCCGCCTTCCGGCTCCGCACGTTCCCCGGCGAGGGCCACGCGTCGCTCGACGAGTTCAAGCACAACCTCCTGATCCTGAATTTCTGGGCGACGTGGTGCACGCCGTGCACCATCGAGATGCCGACGCTCGAGATGCTCTGGCAGGAGTACCGGGCGCGCGGTCTGATGGTCCTCGGGGTGTCGGTGGACCGGGGCGCACCCCGCGCACTCCTCGAGCCGTACATCACGCACCAGCGGCTCACGTTCCCGATCCTGCTCGACCCCGACCTCAAGACGGCCGGGGCGTGGCGCGTGACGAGCCTGCCGGCCACGTTTATCGTCAGGCCCGGCGGCGAGGTGGTCGGCAGGGCGGCGGGCGCCCGTGAATGGAACAGCGCCGAGATGCGCGCCCTGCTGGAGACGCTGCTGCCGGTCGCCCAGGTGAGCGCGGTCTCCCGGACGGGCCTCCGGCCCGCTCTTGCCTTGACAGGTCCGGGGCCCTCTTCTACTCTCGGCCCTGTGGTGACGCACGCGGATTCGCGCCGACATCGCTGATGGCCTCCCGCTACCTCGAGCCCGAGATCGAGCGGCGTTCGCGCGCCATGATGACCCGCTGGCAGTCGCAGCGCCTGCGCGAGCAGGTGCGGCACGCGGCGGCGCACAGCCCCTTCTACCGGCGCAAGCTCAAGGCCGCGGGCGTGAAGCCTGCGCTCATCCGGACGATCGCTGATCTGGAGCGCCTGCCCTTCACCACCAAGGACGAGCTGAAGGAGAACCAGGCGGCCAAGCCGCCCTGGGGCGACGTGCTCGCCGTCCCGCTCGCCGAGGTCCTCCGGGTGCATCTGACCTCGGCCACGACGGGGCGCCCCCTCGCGTTCCTCGACACGCGGGAGGACTGGCACGGGTTCTATCACTCCTACGCGCGCTCGCTCTACGCATACGGCGTGCGGAAGACCGACATGGTGATGGCCGCCTTCTCCTACGGGCCGTGGATCGGGTACTGGAGCGGCTTCTACGCGGCGCAGGACCTGGGCTGCCTCGTGTTCCCCGTCGGCGGCCTCTCGACCGACCAGCGCATGGACGCGCTCCTCAACTATCCGATCACAGTGCTCGGCTGCACGCCCTCCTACGCCCTGTTCCTCGCCGAGCACGCGGCGAAGAAGGGCATCGACCTCGCCAAGGACACCAAGATCCGGATCACGTGGCATACGGGCGAGCCCGGCGCCTCCATTCCCGCAACCAAGGCCCGAATCGAACGGGCCTTCGGCGCCCGGGCCTACGACCTGCCCGGGCTCACCGAGATCGCCGCGTGGGGCTTCGAGTGCGACGCGCGCGCGGGGCTGACGCACGTCCACGAGGATTACTGCTATCCCGAGGTGCTCGACCCGCAGGACCGGCCCGTGGGACCCGGCGGGCGCGGCGAGCTGGTCTTTACGAGCCTCTACCGCAAAGCCATGCCTCTCATCCGCTACCGCACGCGCGACATTGTGCAGGTCGCGGACCGCCGGTGTCCCTGCGGGAGGACGCTGATTGCCTTCGAAGGTGGGGTGCTCGCCCGGCTCGACGACATGAAGAAGGTTCGCGGGATCATCGTTTACCCGCGGCGGATCGAGGAGCTCGTGCGGCCTCACACGGCGGTCGACGAGTTCCAGATCGTGTTCCGGCGCCAGGCAGGGCTCGACGAGATCGTCGTTCGCATCGACCCTTCGCCGTCGTTGTCGCTCGCTGAGCGTACCGGGTTGAGGGCGCGGCTCGAGGAGAGCCTGCACACGGGGTTGGGGCTGCGGGCCACCGTGGAGATCACCGAGCCCGGGGCGCTCCCGCGCTGGGATCACAAGGCCAAGCGCGTGAGGGACGAGCGCACCGAAGTGCCTTTCTAAAGGAGGTTTTGTGAAAGCGGCGTTCTTCAAGGAGCACGGTGGAGCGGACAAGATCCTCTACGACGACTATCGCGATCCGGCGCCGGCGGCCGGCGAGGTGGTCGTCCGGGTGGGCGCCTGCGCGCTCAACCAGGTCGACATGCTGCTGCTCGACGGCCGGTTCCCGCCGCCCGAGGGACTGCCGCACGTCAACGGCTGCGAGGTCACCGGCACGGTGGAGACGGTGGGCGCCGGGGTCACAGGGATGGCGTCAGGTCGCCGGGTGATCATCTTCCCCGGCTTCGCCTGCGGGAGCTGTGAGTACTGCCTGCGGGGTGCGCGCACGGTGTGCGTCCGCTACGGCTATCTCGGCGCCCACAAGGACGGCGGCTACGCCGAGCTCTGCAAGGCGCCGGCCGCCAACATCCTGCCCCTCCCCGACCCGATCTCGTTCGAGGCGGGCGCGGCGGTGCCGCTCGCCATGCTGACGTCGTGGCACGCGCTCGTCGCTCAGGTCGGGCTCCGGGCCGGCCAGACCGTGCTCGTGCAGGCGGCGGGGAGCGGCGTCGGGAGCGCCGCGATCCAGATCGCCCGCCTCTGCGGCGCGCGCGTCATGAGCACCGTGGGGTCCGACGACAAGATCGAGTTCGCCCGATCGCTCGGCGCCGACCACGTCGTGAACTACCGGAGGCAGGACTTCGTCGAAGAAGCGAAGCGGTGGACCGGGAAGCGCGGCGTCGACGTCGTGGTCGAGCACATCGGTGGTGAGACTTTCGAGCGGAGCATCTACGCGCTCGGCCGCCTGGGCACGCTCGTCACCATCGGCTCCCACGATACACATTGGGGGCGCCTTGACCTGCGCCACGTCTACTCCAAGAATCTGAGGGTCGTCGGCACAAACCTGGGCTCCATCCTGGAATTGCAGACCGTTCTCGAGCATCTGGTGGACGGCCGCCTGAAGCCTGTGATCGATCGCGTCTTTCCGCTCAAGGACGCGCGGGCCGCGGTCCAGCGCGTGTTGGATCGGAAAAATATGGGCAAGGTGCTCCTCGTCCCGTGACCCTCGCCCGGCTCCTCGATCGCGCGGCCCTGCGATACCCGGAGGCTCCGGCCGTGGTGGACGGTGCGCGCCGACTGACGTACGCCGAGCTCGCGAGCCAGGCCGCGGCGCTCGGCCGCGGTCTCGCGGACCTCGGCATCGCCAAGGGCGACCGCGTGCTGATCGCGCTCAAGAACCGCCTCGAGCACGTGCTCGTGTACTGGGCGCTCCAGCGCATAGGGGGCGTGCCGACACCCGTGAACTTCAGGCTCTCGGCGCGGGAGTTGCGCTATGTGCTCGAGGACTGCGGCGCCCGTGTCTCGCTGTTCGAGCCGGCGACGGCGGCGGGGATGCTCGAGGCGGCGGAGGGTTGGCAGGGACGACTGGTGTCCGTCGGCGAGGAGGCGCCGGCCGGCGCGATCCCCTTCGCGGATGTCTTGGGCTCGGGGGGCTCGGGCGGAGCGCCGCTGGATCGCGACGTGCGCGAGAACGATCTCTCCCTCATCCTCTATACCTCGGGGACGACCGGCCGGCCCAAGGGCGTGCCGAGGACGCACCGGAATCACCACGCCGGTGCGCTCGCCCAGGTGATCCAGTGCGGCTACCAGTGGGGCGAGCGCACGCTCGGGGTCATGCCGCTCTATCACACCATGGGCATCCACTCGCTCAC
Organism: Candidatus Rokuibacteriota bacterium; assembly: GCA_030647435.1. Classification (NCBI taxonomy): domain Bacteria; phylum Candidatus Rokuibacteriota; species Candidatus Rokuibacteriota bacterium. The sequence continues at coordinate 3,379 of JAUSJX010000108.1, read as the reverse complement.
GAGCATGGCCGCGGTCAACGGCTCGTTCATCTGCCAAGCGGACTGGAGCGCGGACGCGGCCCTGTCGCTCATCGAGGCGGAGCGGGTGACGGCCTTGTACCTCATCCCGACCCTATATCACGACCTGGTTCACGCGGCGGGGTTCTCGAGCGAGAAGGTGTCCACGGTGACGAAGCTCGCGTACGCGGGCGCCCCGATGCTGGCCACCCTCACCAAAGCGTGCGTGAAGGCCTTCCACCCGAAAGTGTTCGTGAACCACTACGGGTCGACGGAGATCTACACCTTCTCGGTCTTCCCCGACGTCCACACCAAGCCGGGCTGCGCCGGACGCCCCGGCATCCATTCGGCGCTGCGCGTGGTCGAGGCGAGCAGGGAGCGACGCGTCGGCCCCGACGAGACCGTGCCTGCGGGCCGGAAGGGCGAGATCATCGCCAGCCTCGACTCCGACGAAGCGTTCGCCGGCTACTGGAAGCGGCCGGACGCGGATGCGAGCGCGCTCCGGGAGGGCTGGTACTTCACGGGCGACATGGGCTACCTCGATGAAGCCGGCGATCTCTTCGTCTCCGGGCGCGTCGACGACATGATCATCAGCGGGGGGGAGAACATTCACCCGGTGGAGGTGGAGGAGGTCCTGGCGCGGCATCCTGAGGTGCGGGACGTCGCGGTCGTCGGCCTACCCGATGACAAGTGGGGCGAGCGCGTGGTAGCCTTCGTCGTGCCCCGGGAGGCGGGGCTGGACGCGACCGCGCTCGACCGCTACTGCCTCGAGAGCCCCGATCTCGCGAACTTCAAGCGGCCGCGGCGGATCGTCTTCGTCGAGGAAATCCCCAAGACGGCCTCGGGCAAGATCCTCCGCCGACTGTTGCGGGATGGACACTACAGGGAGGCTTCCACATGAGCGAGTTCTTGCGAGTCGAGCGCACTGGTCCCACCGCCACCGTGTGGATCGACCGGCAGCCGAAGATGAACACCATGACGGTCGCCATGCGCAACGAGTTCCCCGGTATCTTCAGCGGGCTCGAGGCCGACGAGGGCGTCCGGGTGATCGTGGTGCGCGGCGCGGGGGGCAAGGCCTTCAGCGCCGGCGGCGACGTCGCGGAGTTCCTGACCCTGGCGCCGGCCGACCTCGAGCTGTGGGGCGACACGCTGACCGCGGCGGAGCGCTGCCGGAAGCCCGTCATCGCGGCCGTCGACGGCTATGCCATGGGGGCCGGCCTCGAGCTGGCCGTGGCCTGCGATTTTCGCATCGCGACGCTCCGGTCGGAGTTCGCCTTCCCCGAGGTCCGGCTCGGCATGATTCCGGGAAGCGGCGGGACCCAGCGGGCGCTCCGGCTGATGGGCATGACGCGCGCCAAGCTCTTCATGATGACGGGCCAGCGCATCCCGGCCGAGCGCGCCGAGGCGTGGGGCCTCATCACGCAGGCGGTGGCGAACGATAAGCTCGATGAAGCGGTGAATTCGCTTGCCGGGGAGCTGGCCGAACGGGCGCCGCTTGCCCTCCGGACGCTGAAGATGGTGATCAACCGGGGGGCCGAGGCGCCGCTGGAGACGGCGCTCGAGCTGGAGCGGAAAGCGTACGCGTGGCTGCGGTCGACCAACGACTACGCCGAGGGCGTCACGTCGTTCCTCGAGAAGCGCCCGCCGAAGTACACGGGGCGGTGAGCTGACCATGGGCTTCATGGACCTGCGGGAGTGGCTCGCGATGCTCGAGAAGCAAGGCGGCCTGCGGCGGATCGCGGCGGCCGTCGACTGGGACCGCGAGATAGGAGCCATCGCGCGGCGCGTGCTCGAGAAGAAAGGGCCCGCCCTCGTGTTCGAGAACGTCATCGGATATGAGAAAGGGCGGTGCACCAAACTCTTCACCGGGGGGCTCGGGAGCCGGGGGAGGCTGGCGCTGGCGCTCGGCTTCCCACCGGACGCCTCGAACTCGGACCTGGTCCAGTACGTGATGAAGAAGAACCGGGAGACGGTGCCGCCTCGACTCGTCGGGACGGGCCCGGTGAAGGACGTCATCCTCCGCGGCGCCGAGGTGGACCAGACGGAGTTTCCCATCCCCAAGTGGCACCACCTCGAGGGCGGCCGGTACATCCACACGTTCTCGGGCATCGTCACTCGCGACCCAGAGACGCGGGTCATGAACGTGGGCATCTACCGCGGCATGATCGGGACGAAGAACACCACGCCGTTCCTCCTGATCAAGGGCGGCCAGCACTGGGGCCAGCACTTCCTCAAGTACAGCGCGCGCGGCGAGCCCATGCCCGTGGCCTGCGTCATCGGCTGGGATCCGATCATGCCGTTCCTCGCCGGCTCGCCGATCCCGGCCGGTGTCTGCGAGTGGGACGTCATGGGCGGTTACCGCGGGGAGCCGGCGGAGCTCGTCCGCTGCGAGACCGTCGATCTCGAGGTCCCCGCCACCGCTGAGATCGTGATCGAGGGCTTCATCAGCGACGATCCGGCGACCTACGAGATGGAAGGGCCCTTCGGCGAGTTCACCGGCTACGTCTCAGACATCCCGACACCGAGACCCACGATGCAGATCACCTGCATCACGCATCGGCGCGACCCGATCTTCCGGGGGTGCCTCGAGGGCACGCTGCCCGGCTCGTACAGCGAGAACAGCGTGATGTCCTCAGTCCAGCGGGCGGCCATCGCCTGGAACATCCTGAATGGGGCCGGCATCCCGGGCATCCGCGACGTCGTCGTCCCGCCGATCACGAACGGCGTGAACATCTGCGTCCAGATCAAGAAGGCCTACCAGGGCCAGCCCAAGCAGATCGCCGCCGCCCTCTGGGGCAACGCTGCCGCCCAGTTCCGATACAAGCACGTGACCGTGGTCGAGGAGGACATCGACCCGTCCTCGTACGAGCAGGTCGACTGGGCCTTCGCGCATCGGGTGAACGCCGGCGAAGACGGCATCGTCGTGTTTCCCGGCATCTTCGGCTCGCCGATCGACCCCAGCACGCCGTTCGCCGACCGCGACGTGGGCCAGCTCGGCACCGGTCTCTGGAACCGTGTCCTCATCGACGCCACCCGCTCGTGGAGGTTCGAGCGGCGACCCGAGTGGGGGAACGAGCGCTTCCCGCCCACCGTGCGCCCGGCACCCGACGATGAGGCACGCGTCCGCGAGCGATGGAAGGAGTATGGTCTCGGCGATCTGTGACCGCGCGGAGGTGAGGATAGCCAACACTAGCCCCCTCCGGCAGCGGTTGCCTCGTCCGCGGGCCCTCTTCCGGTGACATATTGAGTTTTGCGTAAGTAATAGAACGGTGTGACAATATGGGTCATGAGACCCATAGGATCCGCAGCGAGTCTGGAGAAGCGTCGTCGTCGTGCAGTGGAGATGTCGAAGGAAGGAAGAGGGATTCGGGAGATCGCACGC
>JAUSJX010000107.1 GCA_030647435.1 Candidatus Rokuibacteriota bacterium | reverse complement strand
CGAGGAGGGCTTCTCCAGTCGCTCGACGTGTCCTGGTCACCGTGCCGTCGCTCTCACCCCGCCGGAGTGTCCCGCCGCGTCAGCCAGATGCGACGGACCATGCTGCCTTCGCCTCTCAACCGTGAGGCTCGGCCTCCGGGGCTTTGGTATGTCGGGGCCACCTGTGCGTTCACTTCCGTTACGGCCCGGGGACTCACACACCATCCTTTCGATGGCTTCGTCGGTGGGCTTCAGAGTCTTGGTTTCCCTCCACCCTGCCACCCAAGTTACGGGGCTCTGGCTCTTACCCCGGCGGGGCTGTCTCCCGCTGAACACGTCAGCTTTCTCTGGACGCACGGTTGATGACCAGCTCGAACTTCGTCGGCTGCTCCACGGGGAGGTCGGCAGGCTTGGCGCCCTTCAGGATCTTGTCTACGAAGGACGCTCCGAGCCGGTGCATATCGGACAGATTGGCTCCATAGGCCATCAGACCCCCGGCCTCCGCGTACTCCCTGACGCCGTACATCGCAGGGAGCCGGCTCCGCGCGGGCGGAGTCGGAGGTGAGGGGGAGCCCGTAGCGGTCCTCGGCCACGGCCTCTCAGGCCGCCGCGGCCCGGGCGCGGCCGCGCACCGCCTGTCGGAGCGCGCGCGCCGCGGGGACGGCGACGGCGGACAGCGCGAGCAGGGTGAGCACCGCCGAGATGGGCCGCGTGAAGAAAATCGCGACCCCCGCGTCCGAGATGATGAGCGACTGCCGGAGCGCGCGCTCCGCGAGGGGACCCAGGACGAGGGCGAGCGTGAGCGCGGCGGGGGAATAGTCGAGCTTCCTCATCACGTAGCCGAGCCCGCCGAAGACCAGCATCACGCCCACGTCCCAGACCTTGTTGTTGAGCGAGTAGGCGCCGGTGACGCAGAAGATGATGATCAGCGGCATGAGGACGCCGTAGGGAATGCGGAGGGCCCGGACGAACATGGGGATGAAGGCGATGTTCAGCACGAGGAGCATCACGTTGGCGATGTAGAGCGAGGCGATGAGGCCCCACACGAAATCCGGGTTCTTCTCGAAGAGGAGCGGTCCCGGCCGCAGGCCCCACATCATGAGCCCGCCCAGCATCACCGCGGTGGTGGCGGAGCCCGGGATGCCGAGGGTGAGCATCGGCACGAAGGCCGCCGAGGAGGCGGCATTGTTCGCCGACTCGGGCGCCGCCACCCCCTCGATGGCGCCGCGCCCGAACTCCTCGGGATGCTTCGACACCTTCTTCTCCAGCGTGTAAGCGAGGAAGGAGGCGATGGTGGGCCCCGCACCGGGCAGCACGCCGATGAGGAAGCCGAGCGCGGTCCCGCGGGCGATGGCCCCGCGGCTGCGCGCCCAGTCGGCGGCGGTGAGCATCACGTCGCGGATGCCGTACCGGGCTCTCAGGATCCGCATGTCGGTGACCTGCTCGGCGCCGACCAGCACCTCCCCCAGCCCGAAGAGCCCGATGGCCACCGGCAGGAACTCCACGCCGTCGAGCATCTCGTTGATGCCGAAGGCGTAGCGCGCGTCGCCCGAGATGATGTCGAACCCCACCATGGCGAGCATGAGCCCGAAGACCATGCTCATGTAGCCCTTGAGCGCGTGGTCGCCGGTGAGCCCGGTCACCGTGGTGAGCCCCAGCAGCATGAGGGCGAAGGTCTCGGGCGGGCCGAACGAGAGCGCCCAGCGCGCGAGGAGCGGCGACATCAGCATGAGGAGCACGACGCCGATGGTGCCGGCGACGAAGGAGCCGATGGCGGCGACCCCGAGCGCCGGCCCCGCCCGCCCCTGCAGCGCCATCTGGTAGCCGTCGATGCAGGTCACCACCGAGGCGGATTCGCCCGGGGTATTGATGAGCACCGAGGTGATGGTGCCGCCGTACATGGAGCCGGCATAGAGCGCGGCGAGCATGATGATGCCCGAGACGGGGTCCATGCCGAAGGTGAGCGGCAGGAGGAGCGCGACGCCCGAGACGGGGCCGATCCCCGGCAGGGCGCCGATGAAGGTGCCGAGCGTCACCCCCGCCGCCGCCATGAGCAGGTTGAACGGCGTGAAGGCGATGGAGAAGCCGAGCGAGAGGTTGGCGAGGAAGTCCATCAGAAGCCCAGCACGCCCACGGGGAAGGGCACGCGCAGCCAGTAGGTGAAGATGAGGTAGTTGACGGCGGCGGTGCCGACGGCGATGGCGAGGGTGGACCGCCAGCGCATGCGCTCGACGAAGCGGAGGATGGCGACGAGGAAGAGCACGGTGCCCACCGCCATCCCCACGATCTTGAGGACGGCGATCAGGCCCGCCGTCACGCCGAGCACGATGAGGAGGCGCCGCAGCCCGGCCCCCTCCGGCAGCCAGCGGCCGCCCGAGGTGCGCGCCCGCGTCGCCCCGATCAGGAGCCAGGCGGCGAGGACGGCCATGGTGACGCCGAGCCAGAACGGGAGGAAGCCCGAGCCGGGACCGGCGGCGCCCCAGTAGGTGTAGTTCCGGAGCCCTGCTCCCGCGAACGCCACGCCGAGCAGGAGCAGCCCGGCGCCGGCGATCTGGTCCGCGCGCCGCACGCGCGCTACTTCTTCTTCAGCGCGCCGAGGTCCCCGAGCGCCTTCTCGTACTTGGCGTTGAGGCCATCGAGGTACTTGTTGGCCTCCTCCCCCGTCCACGCGGTGGGCGTCAGGAGGTTGCGCTTGATGTACAACTCCTGCCACTTCTTGTTCTCGGTCACCTTCTTGAGCGTGTCCTGCCACCACTTCACGGCCTCCGGGCTCATGCCCGCCGGCCCCACCACGCCGCGCAGCTGCTCCCAGAAGAACTCGTAGCCCCGCTCCGCGAAGGTGGGCACGTCGGCCGCGTCGGTGAGCCGCTTGCGGGAGGCCACCGCGAGATTGCGCGCCTTCTTGGCCTCGACCTGGGCCACGATCTCGTTGGGGTTCTCCACCGCGGCGTCGATGTGCCCGCCCATGAGGGCGGTGGTCACCTCGCCGCCTGAGTTGAACGGCACGTACTTCACCTTGATCTTGGCCGCGTGCTCGAAGAGATAGTGGAAGATGTGGTCCTCGGTATTGGTCCCGGTACCGCCGACGGTGAGCACGCTCGGCTTCTCGCGCGCGGCCTTGACGAAGTCGTCGATGGTCTTGAAGGGCGACTCCGTCCGCACCGAGAGCATGAGGTCGTCGATGGCCACGATCATGAGGATGGTCATCACGTCGCGGTGGTCGCCCGGGAGGCGCCCTTCCAGCTTCCCGGACACGACCATGGGCGTGGCGCCGGCCACCACGTGGGAGTCACCCTTCTTGCCGATCAGGTAGGTGTAGCCGACGGCGCCGCTGCCGCCCGTGCGGTTGTTGACGTTGATCGGCACCGGCGACCACTTGTTCTCCTCGATGATGCCCGTGATCATCCGCATGAGGTTGTCGGTGCCGCCGCCGGGGGAGTAGGGCACGACCACCTCCATGGTCTTCGACGGATATTTGGCCTGGGCGACCGCGAGCGCGGCGAGCCCGGGGACGAGCACGGCGAGGGCACAGAGCAGGGCGAGCGTCCGGGTCTTCATTGAGCCTTCCCTCCTGGTATCGGCCAGCGTTGAACGACGCCCTCGGCCTCGAGGCCGCGGCGTTCCGTCTCGGTGTATCCGAGCTCGATCAGGATCTCCTCGGTATGCTGGCCGAGGAGCGGCGCCGCGCGGTCCACCGCGCCGGGCGTCTCGGAGAGCTTTACGGGCACACCCTCCTTGTCCAGGCGCTCCAGTCGGAAGGCGCGGAACGTAGATAACATAACACCCGTTCTCGGACACGGCGGCCGTGTCACAGCGCGAATGAACCGTGGCATCTCGCGCCGATCCTGTCAGAGCGCGCGGGACAAGTCAAACCGGGGCCCGAAGAAAAAGACAGGAGCCGGTCAGTAAGGCGCGTTCCAGTCGGATCTGGAAGGGGGGGGTCGCGACGGCCTAGACCACGTGACGTGCGCTGGAATGCTCTGGAGTGTTCCCGAGTTGGGCACAAACTCAAACCGGGAAGAATTCGGTGACGGGCAAGTGAGTGAAAGAAATGGTGGGCAGGGACGGGATTGAACCGCCGACACCAGGATTTTCAGTTCTCACGTTCAATCGTCCGCGTCGCTCATGTTCTCAATGACTTGCGGTGTCGGCGGCACGACGCTGTCGTCGCGCTATGTTGCGGCCAATTGCGGGCCGTCGCGCCGTGTGAGTGACAATCTCGGTGACAGCCATCCGATCCGGATTCCAGCCCTAGACCGCATGGGGTCGCACGCACGCCCTCCCCGAGAGGGGGGCGATCAAGACCGCAGCGCCGCACCCCGATGATCGACGTCGTCGCGGAAGCAGTGGGCGCCGGCGATCCTGACAAACCTGCCCCGGTGCTGGAGCCATGTATCTATCTCTGGGCATTGGCGTCGTCCCCGGCACGCGGTACCCACGGACGTGGCCCTGGTCCACCCTCCGTAATCGACCGCGCGACACCGAGCACTCCGTGCTCCACGCCATCATTGGCGAGCACCTCGAGTCCCTCCTGCGCGAAGTCTCGGACCGCGGCCTCAAACACGGCCTCCCTCGCTTCGTCGAGCAGGAGTTCCGCGAGTTCCTCACGTGTGGCGTTTTGAGCCACGGTTTCACGCGGCTCCGATGCGCGGACGAGTTCGAATTGAGCATTCTAGGCGGCCGCCATTGAGCTTACTAGACGGTCAGCCAGTCAGAAGTCTCTACGCTACTCGACGTACGAAGGTGGATGCCGCTTAGAGCATGTTGACTATGGTGACGATCTAGTTCAGTCTTTCAACATCGGGCGAGTGACCTTACCCGAAATTCGCCGATCTACTGTGCACATGACGGGTCACGACTAGCAGTGATGTTGTCGTGGTAGGACTCAGACATGAAGAAGAAGCCTCCACGCGAGCGCAAAGGCGGCGTCCGAAGCGAGCCGCCCAAGACGATCGGCGATCTGCGCAAGTTGCTTGTCCAACTCGGCGATCCGTGGAGACCGGACCCTGCACTGTCCGACGACGAGCCTATCCCCGAGTTCCTGACCGGCGGCGACGGCAGCGAGGTTTGCCCCGAGGGTCTGCCCGTAGTGCCCCCACATCTCGCCGTCGACCCCAGCGGCAGCGTCCCGCTTCAGCGCGTAGTACGCCGCTTTCAGGTGCTCGACGTGGTACACGTGGTGCAAGAGCGTCGTGAACCGCACCTGCTTGTCCCGTTCCGCAACTCCACGTACCCGCTCCAGCGCACTGCGCGCGCCGTCCCGGTGCTCCGCTCGGGGCACGTTTTGCTGGCTCGGGTTCCCTTTGGCCAGACCCCTTCCCTCCATCCCCTCCGCGACCGGTTGCCCGGCGTTGTTCGGAGACTTCGTCGGTACTCCGGGCCTGTCCGACTGCCCCTGGCCGTCCATCATCGGCGTGCGTCCGTAGACTTCCCGACGCGGCCCCCGGTGCCATCCACCGGGGGCGACCAAGGGCTCGCCCGGTTTTCGCGCGAGGTGTGTCCGGGCATGCCCGGGGTCTCTGACCGCGCGGAGCTCCGCGCCGTCTCGCGCTGGCGACGCGTCGGATATCACCTTCCGCTTCTCCTTACAGCGTCGGCGCTCCAGAGCAAGGGTCTTTCGCGGCTGAATACCCGGCCTGCACGTCCCCGTGTCAACGTTTCGCCCTCGCCCTCGCGGACGCCGACGCATGCCTCCGGGCCGGTGTGGGTCGCTGGCCCTTCACCGTTCGGCTCTTTCATTCGCAACACTTCGCCGGTTTAACCCGGCACACAAGGAGAGTCACATGGCCGCGCGACCCAAGGTTTGCTTTGACCGCGTCCTTCCTCGTGAGTTGATGCGCTTCCAACCCACCACGCATCGGCGCGGCGGCCCCGTACGTGCCATATCGCCGATCGGTAAGACCTGGATGAACGGCTCTACTCTTCGCGTGCGGTTCATGGCTGGAACCCCCGCCGAGAAGGCCGTAGCGCGCGAGCAGGCAGGCTGGTGGGCGCAAGTCGCCAACCTCAAGCTCAATTTCAACGACGCGCCCGCCGCGGAGATCCGCATCACGTTCGATCCCGGCGACGGCGCTTGGTCCTACGTTGGTACCGACTGCCGCGGAATCCCGACGAACGAGCCCACGATGAACCTCGGCTTTCTCGACGGCGGCACGGCGGCGCACGAATTCGGGCACGCCATCGGGCTCGCCCACGAGCACCAGAACCCCGCCGGAGGCATTCAGTGGAACGAGCAGGTCGTCATCACCGAATTGGCCAAGTCGCCGAACTTCTGGGACGAGGCGACGGCGCGCCACAACGTGCTGCGCAAGTACTCCGCCGACCAGATCAACGGCACCGGATTCGACCGGGATTCCATCATGCTGTACTTCTTCCCGGCCTCGTGGACTCTGAACGGCATCGACACCAAGGCCAACGAGATCCTCTCGCGCATCGACAAGGAGTTCATCGCGGGAGCCAAGATGTATCCCAAGACCGGCGTTACGCCGGCGGGCGCGAAGGAACTCAAGGTCAACGCCCAACTCCGGACGCAGGCCTCGATCGGCCAGGTCGGCGAGGAGGATCTCTACCGGTTCACAGCTGCGACGGACGGCCGCCACGTCATCGACACGCGCGGCCCCACCGACGTGGTCATGAAGCTATTCGGCCCGAGCAGCCATACGGCGCTTATCGCGGAGGACGATGATTCCGGCGTCGACACCAACGCCCGAATCGCGGCGGACCTGATCGCCGGCGACTACTTCGTGCAGGTGCGGCACTACAACCGTGGGAGTGGAATGGGAAACTACTCGGTCAAGGTGCGCAGAGCTTGACGGGGCGCACGACGCCGGCGTGCTGGCATGAGTGTGTTCATCATCGCCGACATCACGAACCCGAGATCGGCCGCGTTGGAGTTACAAGCGATAGCACCGAACTACGGAATACCCCTCGTGCCGATTATCGAAGAAGGCAAGAAGCCGTTCGCCATGTTCGGTGGCCTGAGGAAGTCCGATTGGATAGTCGAACCGCTCGTTTACGACTCGCTGGCGACGCCAGCTCGCCTCGAGCGTGCGGTCGGCGTGACCATCGGGCCGTTGGGAGCGTCTTTCGGCCGAGGATCGTGGCGTGCATTCGGGAGACGGCCTCCACGTCGTTGTCGAACGAGCCGTGCGCAAGCTTGATCTTCTTCCGGCCGTCGCTCACGGTCTCTCGCGACTTGTCGTGGAAGACCGTCCGCGCTCCGGCCTTGGCGAGCCGGGCGATGGTCTTCTTCATCGGCTCAGCTTTCTCGCGGTTCCAGTGCTTCGCCGCGTCGCGGGGCGTCCAGGCCAGTTCCATGCCGAGCAGCGGCATCTTGTGGCACGTCTCGAGCGCGCGGCTGACAAGGTAGAGGAGCGACTGGGCAACCTCCTTGTCCTCTCTTGCAAGCGTCCAAGGTTTCAACCTCCGGGCGCGCCTTGGGTGTTCACGTAGAGCGAATAGACCGACGTGCTCGCGACCATAAAGAGCCGATTGCGATGGGTGCCGCCGAAGCAGAGGTTTGCGCAGCGCTCGGGCAGATCGATGCGGCCGATGAGCTTGCCATCCGGGTTGAAGATCGACACGCCATCGAGCCCTTCCTTGCCCATGCCCCAGCCGCACCAGAGGTTGCCGTCCACGTCGCAGCGATACCCGTCCGGCGTGCCGGGGCCCGCGTCGAGGAACTTGCGCTTGTTGCTGAGCCGGGTGCCGCCGTCCACCACGTCGTACACGTGGATGACGCGCGGCAAGACGCCCGCCTCGACGATAGTAGAGCTTCGATTCGTCGGGGGAGAAGGCCAGCCCGTTCGGCCGATTGATGTCACCCGTCGCCACCGTCATCCGACCGGTCTTGCCGTCCACCCGGTACACGTTGGTCGGCAGCTCGGGCTTGGCGACGTAGCCCTCATAGAAGCCGAGGATGCCGAACGGCGGGTCGGTGAACCAGATCGAACCGTCGGACTTGCACACGATGTCGTTCGGCGCGTTGAGGGGCTTCCCTTCGAAGCGGTCCGCGATGACGGTGATCGTGCCGTCGTACTCGGTGCGCGTCACGCGCCGGGTGCCGTGCTCGCAGGTGAGCAGGCGCCCCTGCCGGTCACGCGTGTTGCCGTTGGCGAAGTTCGACGGCTTGCGGAACACGCTCGCCGCGCCGGTCTCTTCGTCCCACCGCATGATGCGGTTGTTCGGGATGTCGCTCCAGAGCAGATAGCGCCCGTCACCGAACCAGACCGGTCCTTCGCACCAGCGGAGCCCCGTCGCGAGCCGTTCGACCTTGGCGAGGCCGAGCCGGTAGCGCGCGAAGCTCTGGTCGACGATCTGGACCGACGGGTCTGGGTAGCGCTGACTCGGCTGCCATTGCGCGAATGCGCGCGGCGTCACCGCCAGCGTCGCGGCCGTGGTTCCTGCGGCGAGAAACGCTCTTCGGCTTACTTCCATGGCTCCCTCCTCTGGTGCTGGTTGGTGTCAGTGAATCTTCGGCTCTGGAATTGGAGCCTCCCCTTCCAGGACATCGAGGGCGTAGAGACGGAAAGGCCATTCTCGGTCGTGGCGCAGCCCTTGGGGGCCATCCCCACTCTGCGGATCACGGCGGATCACGGCCGCTACCATCGCGCCGATCCTGCCAGATCGCCGGGGGCAGGTCAAACCGGGGCCCGAAGAAGAAGACAGGAGCCGGTCAGTAAGGCGCGTTCGAGTTGGATCTGGACGGAAGGGGTCGCGACGGCCTGGACCACTGACGTGCGCTGGACTGCGCTGGAGCGTGCCCGAGATGGGCACAAATCTGGGCACAAACTCACATCGAAGGAAATTGACCGGTGGGCAACTTGTTGAAAATAGTGGTGGGCAGGGACGGGATTGAACCGCCGACACCAGGATTTTCAGATCCGACCCCATCCCCTCCCTCAGATACATGATTCGTCGCGATCCGTTGTCATTTGCAGCCTTAGACATCGTCGTAGTCCTTGGCGAACACCGCTTGAGGTCGATGATTCCAGATCACTCGGTCCGAGTACAGTCCGAGTCAACCGTGCGACGGCTCGTACGACCTCAGGGTATGTAAGGTGACTTATATGCCCCAGCCCCGAGCGCCCCGTCTTCCTGGGTCGCTGGTCCAAGTCGGAGCGCCGCCGACCCTTGGGTGTTCCACCCGAAGGTCAGGGCCCCGGCCGGTCGCTCTGCCGGGGGTGTCAAATCTGGATTGATCTTATTCTTTAGCCATTTCGGCTTCCCGAGCTCCAGCCGGCTTGGACACGGGTTCGGGTCCCCAACGGGATTCGAACCCGTGTTTACAGTCCGTCACGCGCTAGCTGTTCCGAATCACGCACTTCGAGGATGTTGACTCAACAACGTGTACCCGGGGATTTGAACTCTGAGGCTGGTTCGAGATCCTCTCCCTGGCGGCCGGCCCGGAGTCGACCTGCCCGGACGACTTCGATAGCCGGTTCCGCGCGTGTCCTTGCCGTGGGGGGGGGGCGCGCCCTGACACATCCTTCGGTGCGCGTCCACTCTCCGGTGTTCGGAAGCACTTCAGAGCGGGAGGTCCAAGGCGGCGCGGGCAAGGTCGAGCAGCTCTCGGTGGAGATCGGGAGTGGCGCTGCCGACGACCGAATCCGAATGGATCGTCCAAGGTCGGCCGTCGATATCGGACAGGGTTCCGCCCGCCTCGGTGACGAGGAGGCTGCCTGCACCGGTGTGGATTGCCGAGGCCCAGAAGACGACGTAGGCCGAGATTCGGCCGGCGGCCAGGTACGACAGCGCCAACGTGGTTCCCAATGACCGGAAGTCCCATCGATCCGCCAGGATCGCCGAGGCAGTGAACTGCGCGGCGTGCTCGCGACGAGCGGCGCTCGACTTGCCGTCCTCAATGACGATGGTCCGACTCTCGTCGCTAGTAGTGAGCGCGCGTCGGGCGCTGTCCTTCAATGCCCAGGCGCCTCGGCCCCGCTCCGCGACATGGATCTCGTCCGTTGATGGATCGCCGACGACAGCGACGGTGACCTGATCGCCCTCCACGAGCGCCAGATTCACGCAGTAGAGGGGCATTCCGGAAGCAAAGTTGCGGGTCCCGCAGATGGGATCGAGAAGCCAATAGGGCGAGCCATCGGCTGGAGCCTCGCCACCACGCTCCTCGCCTATCACCGAAAAGCCCAGTGCATTGCTCACGATGCCGCGAACCGCGTCCTCAACCTCGACATCCGTGGCCGTCACCACATCGCGCGCGCCTTTCGAGGTGATGTCTTGCGCGCCGACGCGATGCCGAGCGAGCTCGAGCGCTCGCCCAACCGCGTCAACAGCCACGAGGGTCTCGGGACCGAACAAGTCCGTGGACTGCGTCATCGCACACACCGCGCGAATGCGAATCGTTGGAGCGCGGCTAGCATAAAGCCCGCACAGCGCGGATAACGGGCGCTCTCATGCCGCCGACCCTGCCAGATGGCCAGGGGTGGGTCAAGTCGAGGCCTAGGGGCGAACGGCGGCAGCGGGCCGAGGGTCTTCACCCTCGTTACCGCCGCAGACCCCCGACCCCAAGGGACCGGTTGCGAACAGCGCCGAGGCCCCTCGCGGGGTGCCTCGCTTCCTCACGCGCGCTCTCCTCGTGCTGGATTTCGCAGGCTCGGTCAGCCTCTCGGCGCGGTGGGTTGTCAATCCAACGTTCCAGACCGAACGTTAGATGGGGAATAGAACGCGACTTTCAATGCCCATGTTTGATAGCGACGCGACCGCGCCCAGGAAACTCGATTGAGCCCGAGGGTCTCAGAGGGGGTCGTTAGGAGGGTCCTAGAAGGGTTTTAGAGCTGAACACCGGCATCTCGCGCAGCGCCAGTTTGGCTCCTGGGTAGATACCTCGCCAGAGAGTCACGGCGAGAAGCGGTTGTACGTGGAGCCAAGCGGTGAGCCGTTTCAGCGTGTCAGGGCCCCGTCATGAGGCTCCGCCGGCGCCTCACCAAAAAGGCAGTGAACCCACGGCGTTCCCAAAAAGCGTTCGAGAGGTCGTTCCCCACCTCCGTGTAAAGCTCCACGTCTCGTATACCCCTCGACAAGAACCAATCCCGCATGCCGTTCCAGAGGGCGTCGCCGACACCCGTACGCCGCGACTTCGGGGCAACGACGATGAGACTCACATAGCCGATTCTCTCTGGCATCACCAGCGGACCGTTTTCCTGTATGGTGGCGAGCGCAAATCCGGACAGCTCGCCGTCAACTTCGGCCGTTAGGGCCCGGGTCTCCTGATCGCTCCTCTTCTTCACGAGCCCGTCTCGGAATGACGTCCAGTAGGCATCCTTGAATCGCAGAGACCGGTGGGTTGAAGCGAACTCGTCCACTAAAGGATGCAGCGAATCAAGATGTTCGTCTGATAGGGTTGCGACGATGATGTTGGCTCCTGGCATCTGTCGTCCTCTTTCTTCAATCGAACGGCTGCGGGCCCGCCATCAGTCGGCAAGGGCGCGCTCGATTTCATCCAGGTGCTGACGGCGATGGGTTGCACGAACAAGAGTCCGCGGACGCGCGGCGAGGATTGCCTCGACCAATGCCTCAGGCAGGCTCTCAGCCTTGCTGTCCGCCGTCTCGGCAGCCGCGATCACCTCGTACCTGATCTGGGCTGGCGCAATAGCCTGCCACCACGGCAGCATGCCATCGTTGATTCCGTTAACGAAGTTCTCCACGGGCGGTATCCTCACCACCCCCGTCCGCTCCCACTCCTCGAACTTGGTGAGCCAGAGCCTGTCCCAGAAAGCCAAGTGTGCCAGACCAACGCCAACCGTCCACCCATGGCCGATGGAGCAAGCGATCGTGGCATCGCTCAGTCCGGCTACGAAGACCTTTAGTCGGGCCCGCTCAGCGTCGTTTTCCGTGGCGTACGATCGGCCCATGAATACCTCCTCCGCTCCTGTCCTTCTAACGCTCATTAGATGGCCGTGATCACCATTCTGCCATGAGACTGCGTCCGACTTCGGCGGCGGACATGAGCGCCACGCCCTCCGGACAAATAAGGCTCGACCACATCCATTGGTGGTGCGCTCTGATCTGCTCCGCCGTCAGCACGGGCCGGTCCTTCGTGGTGTGCGCGTCCGACACAACGATGACCTTGAACTCTCTACTCGCCGCACTGCGGACCGTCGTGTCAACACAGAAGTCGGTCGCATAGCCGACCATGACGACCGCCTTGATCCCTTTGCCGCGTAGATAGTCATCCAAGTCCGTCCGGTAGAATCCATCGCACGCGGTCTTCCGGATGACGCAGTCCTCACTCTCGATCTGAAGGGCCGGGTGCAGCCTCCACGCCTCGGTAAACGGCGTTAGCCACTGCTCCTTGGGGTCGCCGTCATGCTGCAGGAAGACAACTGGAGCGCCCGCTGCGCGCGCTGACGCGGTAACTTGGTTGATACGCGCCAGCACACCCGCGCTATCTAGCGGTGGGGGATCAGTCTCAAACACGCCGACCTGCACGTCAATGACGAGAACAGCCGTAGCTCGTGGATCGAGTGTGGTCATCTGTCTCTCTCGCCGCAAGCCATCTAACGCCCACCCTCACTGGCCGGAGGGCGAGCAGCGCGAGCCCGCAGGTCCGGTGCAGCGTGAAGTTCGGCGCCGGGCGGTCCAAGTACGTCTATCACGCCGGATAGCATGCGCAGTCTCAATGGGTGTCGAAATCGTTCTATCGCACCCCAGTTGTCACGGCCACGTAGATCTCCAAGAGCGCTTGGCTGGTTGGGTCAGGTTCGTGGAGGTATCTTACGCTCATCTCCCGAACCCGATTCTTCGCGCGTTCATACTCGGCCTTGAAAGCAGGGTCGGCCAACAGCGCCTTGCGCGATCCGTCTGGTTTATACGTGGCCTTCTTGCCCGTGGCTTCGCGGGCAAGCAGCCAGGCAAACGGACAGTCGGGTGCCGTGCTGAAGTGGTTCCGAATCCGGACAGCGATCGGCCTCTTGGTGCGACCCGCGTAGAGATGCGTTGAGCCTTCCGTGAAGAGATACACACCGCCAACCGGCGTGTCTCTTGGAATATCACGGGCGGCGACAGGACGCATCGCAAGGAGCGCCTCGCATTTGCCATGCAACGTGTCAGCCAGATCCCGAAATCTCTTCTTCATTTAATGCGGCGAACTCTATCTCTCTTGAACTGCGACATCCGGCTGCGTAGTTCTGTATAGCACGACGAACGAGCCCGGCCGACCGGAGCTTCATTGCGGTCCTCCCGAAGAACCTGCTGGTCACCGGGGAGTACTCGGCGGGAGTCTAGGCGGGTTGGACGGCCGTGTCAAAGCGCACCACTGCCCTGACTCCGTACCCAGGGGACTGCCACGCCCTGGTGCGGGCTGGCTGGCGAGCCTTGGGCTTTCGAACTGAGTGGACTATCCCGTATCGGCAATCGTGGCCCTGGCAGGCACGGCCAAGGCAAGGCATCAACCGCCTGGACACAGCCAGGCACAACAGATTCTGGCTGGCCTGCGCGCAGATAACATAACACCCGTTCTCAGTCATGGCCGGCTGAGGCTCAAGCTCTTGCCTTGGGCTCTTGCCTTGGCGGGATTTCCTGCGCGTCTACCGGCGGCTCGAGATGCGTGGCGAGCTGCGGGGCGGGCGCCTCGTGGGCAGCTTTGTCGGCGAGCAGTTCGCCGCGCCCGAAGCGCTCGAGGCTGTCCGGTCGATCCGGCGCGAGGCTCCGAGCGGGCAGGCCTGCGGGTGTCCGCCTTCGATCCGCTCAACCTCACGCGCATCATCACACCGGGCACGCGGGTGACGGCCACGCTCGGCCACTGGGTCTCGTACCGCGACGGCGTGCCGCTCCAGGCTGCTGAAAAAGATCTATCTGCGCAGGTACGGCGCCCTCGGCCGCGCGCTCAACGTCCACATGGCACGAAGGCCGAGGCCTCACAGGGCTAGACAGAAGAAAGCCCGGAGGCGGTTCCGGTGGCCGCCGTCCGGGCCTCGTCAATCAAGGCGCCGGGTCCTCGGACCCGGGCATGGCCCGGCGGATAAGCCGGGCTCTCAGTGTGCCGCTACTCTGAATCCGACGCGCGCCATCAGGAGAGAACCATACCCGATGGCACGCCTAACGAGCCGGGTGGAGTCGTCTCCATAGCACCTCCAGGTTGGGTTGACGGCAAGACGGAGACGGGCGCCTCAGCCTCCGTCGTGTCTATGAGAACGCCGCGGCCGCCCTCCTGTCAAGCCCCCGAGACGCGTCGCGCCAAGGCGCGGCGCTCGGGCCCGAGGGCATCTCGTCCCCGTCCCTACCCACTGGCACTCTTGCCCGGGTAGCCGGCGTTCTTCAGGCACGCGGCGATCTCGTCCAAGATGACGGGGTCGTCGATGGTGGCGGGCATCTCGTACTCCGTCCCGTCCGCGATCCTCTTCATGGTCCCGCGCAGGATCTTGCCCGAGCGGGTCTTCGGCAGGCGCTTGACCACCATCGCCAGCTTGAAGGCGGCGACGGGCCCGATGTGCTCCCGCACCAGCTCGACCAGCTCTTTGTACCCTGGTCCCTCCTAACCCTAGGACTATCAGCCAGATACGACGCGGCGCCGCGCCCGTTGGGATGCTCAAGTGTAATTGTCACTGAGCACAGCGGAGCGCGCCTCAGCCCCTCCCTACATAGAGCTGGGTGTTGGGCAGGACAATCGCTTCCAGAAAATTGACATGCCCAGGCAGACAGGCCATGTACACCGCCACATCCGCCAGCTCTTCCACGCTCATCATCGGCTCGGCCTTGTCCTCCCGCATCCCGCCGAGATTCTCCTGCTGGCGCCGCTCCACCATCACATTGCCAGGGTGCAGGCAGCTCACTACAATCCCGTACTCGCGGCCCTCCAGCGCCGTGGCCTGCGTCAGCCCCCAGATCCCGTGCTTGGCCGCGGTGTAAGGGGCCGAATGCATCCGCGGTTTCTGCGCCGAGATGCTGCCGATGTTGATGATCCGCCCCGCGCCCCGGGGCTTCATGATCTTGAACGCCTCGCGGGTGCACAGAAAGGCACCGGTCAAGCAGGCGAGGATGACCCGGTTCCAGGCTTCGAGGGTGAGGCTCTCTACAGGTCCTCCGTCAAAGGCCCCGGCATTATTGACCAGGACGTCCAACCGGCCAAACCGCGCCTTGGCCTGCTGGAACAGCGCCACTACCTGCGCCTCGTCGCCCACGTCCGTGGGCACGGCCAGCACCTGGGCACCCTCTTTCTCTAGTTCCGCGGCCACCTGCCTCAGCGGCCCGCTCCCCCTGGCCGATATCACCACCGCGGCCCCTTCGCTGGCCATCCCCCTGGCGATACCCTTGCCGATCCCCCGGCTCGCCCCGGTCACCAGCGCCACCTTTCCTGTGAGTTTCCCCATCTCGCGCTCCTCTCTTTTGGGTTATTTCACAAGTGGAATATCAAATTCGAGCAACCGCCACCCGCCGGCCTCCAGGTCGACTACGGCCCGACCCTCGTCCAACTCCAGCTTTTCCCTGCTCAGCGCGGCGGCCAACCGCATCGCTCTCACCTCGATCACGGCGCGCCGCGCCTGGGCTGGCCTGCGGTTGTCCACCAGCAAATGGCTGGCGCGCTGAGCGTAGATAACATAGACATTATGGCTTCCGCGGAGAGAGGCTGACCTTCAGCTCAACACGGGTTAGCCTTGTGAGGCCAGAGCCGCCACGTGCTCTTGGCACAATTGCGAGCTTGGAGGTCAGCCATGGAAGAGTCTAGCAGAACCCTGTACGTGGGTCTCGACGTCCACAAGGAGTCTATCGCCGTCGCCTACGCGCCGGAGGACCGTGGAGCCGAGGTCGTGTCGCTGGGTCTGATCGGTACGCGGCAGTGCGACATCGACAAGCTCCTCCGGCAGCTCCAGGGCCCGCGCAACGACCGGACATGAACAGCGTTGGCCCGTTCAAGAATCAAGTGGTTCTTGAACTGCCTGGCGGCGTTCGTTAAAGTCCCGAAACGCTATCCCCCGGGACGCGGCGCTCGAAGCGGAACAGCACGAGGCGCTCTGCGCGCTCGTCTGTGCCGATCCCGCGAAGCGATAGTCGCCACCACCTCGGAGCTTCAGCGCGGGGTGCGCGCCGCCGCGCGAAGCCGCACCGTCTCCTCCGGCACGACCTTCCACGTGCGCTCGTCGATTACCACGCCGTACTCCCGCCGCGCGTACGCGACGCTGATCTTCTCCTCCATCACGTCCCGTAGCACATGCTCGGGATCGCGGTCGAACGGATCGCCCCAGCCACCGGCGCCGGCTAGCTCGTGGCGGTAGACATCGCCATGCCGCACGGTTAGCGTGCACTTGGCCGGCAGCTCGCGGCTGTCCGTGCCGGGGTTCAGGACGTTGCGCGACGGCGTGCCCGAGCGCCCGCCGGCCAAACCGTAGGGCAGGTGATGGCGGCGGTCGGTGCGGAGCTGGAGCGTGCCTTCCGCTTCCAGGAAGCGGTACTGGCGCTCCAGGGCGAGGCCGCCGCGGAACTTGCCGGGGCCGCCCGTGTCGGGCAGGTACCCGTAACGCTCGATCATGAGGGGGTACTCGGACTCGATGATCTCGACTGGATTGTTGGAGAAGTTCACGACGGAGCTGCTGCATGCGTCGACGCCGTCCTTGGTCGGGCGGCCCCCCCAGGAGCCAAAAAGGAACTCGAGGAAGACGAAGGGCCGGCGTTCGGCGTCGTAGCCGCCGAAGCTCACGCCCGTGTCGCCGCCCACTTCGCACGCGAAGACCCGATCGGGCGCGATCTGGGCGAGGGCACCGAACACCGCGTTGGCCATGCGGAAGCCGGTGAGGCCGCGGGCGGCGACGGCGGCGGGCATGACGGGGTTGACGACGGTGCCCGGCGGCGCGATCACCTCGATCGGGCGGAAGTAGCCCTCGTTGTTCGGCGGGGAGCCGCCGACCAGATGGCGCACGCACGCATAGACGGCGGACTTGGTGAACGGCAGCGGCGAGTTGATGGCGCCCTTCACCTGCGACGCCGAGCCCGTGAAGTCGGCGATGAGGCGGTCGCCGGCGATGGTGATGGCCACGGTGATCGGAATCGGGTCGGGATCGATGCCGTCGTCGTCCATCCAGTCGGTGAACGTGTAGCGGCCGTCGGGCATGGCGGTGATGGCGTTGCGCGCCAGCCGCTCGGCCTGCTCGAGCAGCGCCGTCGTACACGCCGCGAAGCGTTCGGCGCCGTACTGCTCGGCCAGCTTCAGGTAGCCGCGCTCACCCGTGAGACAGGCGGCCACCTGCGAGCGCACGTCGCCGAGCACCTGGCGTGGCACGCGCACGTTGCGGTCGATCAGCTCGAACACCGCATCCACCGGCTTGCCCGCCGCGTAGAGTCGGAGCGGCGGGATACGCAGGCCCTCCTGGAAGATCTCCGTGGCGTCGCAGCCGTTGCCCCCGGGCGTCTTGCCGCCCACGTCGAGCTGATGCCCGATGCTCGTGGACCAGCCGACGAGGCGCACATCCACGAAGATGGGCTTGAAGATATAAAAGTCGGGGAGGTGAGTCCCGCCCTCGTACGGATCGTTCAGGATGAACACGTCGCCGGGCTCGAGGCTCCCGCCGAACTTGCGGCGCACCTGGGCCATCGCGTCGGGGATGGAGCCCAAGTGCAGCGGCAGCGTGAGGCCTTGGGCGATCAGGCGGCCGTCAGCGTCGCAGAGGGCGCACGACATGTCCATCGCGTTCTTGAGATTGTTCGAGTAGGCGGTGCGCACGAGCGCGATGGCCATCTCGTCCACGATTGCATCCAGGCCGTTCTTCACCAGCTCGAGGAGAATCGGATCGCTGAGATCGCGGGCGCTCATCGCGTGCCTCCGGTGGTGATGACGATGTTGCCGTGAGCGTCCAGGCGGGCGGCGCAGCCCGGCGGGACCAGCGTGGTGGCGTCGTACTCATCGATGAGGAGCGGCCCAGGTTGGGGCGTCGCGTCGAGCGCAGCCCGTGTGATGACTGGCGTCGCGATCTCGCCATGGGCGGGTCCGAAGTAGGCGCGACGGTCGCCGCCGCGGACCGTGCGATCCTCTTCAAGCCGGATCGCGGCGCGGTCGGCCGGGCGCAGCACGCGCGCGGTGAGCCTCAGGTTCACCATCTGGATGGGATCGCCTTCCGCCTTGTGGCCATAGGTCCGCTCGTGCTCGAGCCCGAAGCTGGCGGCCAGTTGGCGCAGGGCCTCGTCGGTCCAGGACGGCGGCAGCGGCACCGTCAGCTCGAAGGATTGTCCCTGGTACTTGAGGTCGACGGCCCGCTCGATCTCCACCTGCGCGCGGCTCCCTTCGCCGCGCAGGAGCGCCTCGGCCTCGCGCTCCAGCTCCGCCACCGCGGCGCCGATCTCGGACGGCTTCGTGCCGAAGAGCGGCCGGAGGAACGTCTTGACCAGGTGATGTTCCAGCTCGGCCTCGAGGAGGCCGAGGGCGCTGAAGACGCCGGGCGCGGGTGGGATCAAGATCGTGCCGATCTCGAGCGAGCGGGCCATCTCGGCGGCGAAGAGCGGGCCGTTGCCGCCGAACGCCACCAGCGTGAACTCGCGCGGGTCCCGCCCGCGCTCGATGGTGACGGCGCGCACCGCGCGCGCCATACCCGCGCACCCGAGCAGGTAGACGCCGTGGGCGGCGTCGGCCAGATCGATCCCGAGGGGCGTCGCGATTTGCGCGGCGAGAGCGCGGCGCGCTTTCTCGGCGGCGAGGCGGAGGCCGCTCGGCAGGCGCTCGGGGTGCAGGTAGCCGAGCGTGACGTTGGCGTCGGTGAGCGTGACCTCCGTACCGCCCTGGTCATAGCAGACGGGCCCGGGCACGGCGCCGGCGCTCCGCGGGCCGACGTGGAGCGCCCCCGCGCCGTCGACGCTCACGATGCTGCCGCCGCCCGCGCCGACCTCGGCGATGTCGATGGCGGGCACGCGCAGCAGGAAGCCCCCGCCCTTGTTGAGCCGGCTGCCCTGCGACATCGAGCCGCCGATCTCGAATTCGCCGGTGCGCTTGATCTCGTACCCCTCGATGATGGAGGCCTTCGCGGTCGTGCCGCCCATGTCGATGCTGAGCGCGTTGGGCTCGCCGATCGCGCGGGCGAGCGCGGCGGTGGCGATGACGCCGGCGGCGGGCCCCGACTCGATGACGTGCACGGGGCGCTGGCGGCCGCCCTCGGCCGTCATGACGCCGCCGTTTGACTGCATGATGAGCAGTGGCGCGTTGGCCTCCAGCTTGCGCAGCTCGCCCTCGAGCGAGGCGAGATAGCGGCCCATCACGGGCATCACGTAGGCGTTGGTGACGGCGGTGCTCGTGCGCTCGAACTCGCGCATCTCGGGCAGGATCTCCGACGAGAGCGTGAGCGCCACGTGGGGCGCGCGCTCGCGGATCATCGCTCCCACCTGGGTCTCGTGGGTGGGGTTGGCGTAGGCGTGCAGGAAGCAGACCGCGATCGATTCCACGCCCTCGGCGAGCAGGCGATCGATGGCGGCGGCCGCGCCCTCGCGGTCGAGCGGCGTGACCACCTCGCCGCGGTGATTCATGCGCTCGCGGATCTCGCGGCGCCACCGGCGGGGCACAAGGGGCGCTGGGCGCTCGAAGTCGAGGTCGTAGAGCCGGGAGAGGCGCAGGCGCCCGATCTCGAGCAGGTCGCGGAAGCCCTCCGTTGTCAGGAGGCCCGCGCGAGCGCCACGGCGCTCGAGGATGGCGTTGGTGGCGACGGTGGTGCCGTGGATGATCTCGCCGATGTCGCGAGCGGGGATGCCGGCCAGGGCCGTCAGCTGCCGGACGCCCGTGATGATCGCCTCGGCGTAGTTGGGGGTCGTCGACAGCACCTTGCAGGTACGCGCGACGCCGCTGGGCGATACGAGGACGAGGTCGGTGAAGGTGCCACCCACATCTACTCCCAGCCGATAGCTCATGCGGATCTCCCGATGCCCGCCAGCCCCCGCGGGAAGAAGATGACGAAGACCATGATCACGAGGCCCACCGCGACCAGGTTGTACACGACGCCGACGAAGCGCAAGCCCTCGTAGAGGCCGTAGAGCAGGAGGGCGCCGAGCACCGGGCCCCACAGCGTCCCGAGGCCGCCGAAGACCGCCATGCCGATGACCAGCGAGGTCGTGGCCGCCGAGGCGACCGACGGGCTCACGAGCTGCACGTAGTACGCGTAAAGGCCGCCCGCCAGCCCCGCGAAGCCCGAGCTCACTGCGAAGGCGAGGAGCTTGTACCTCGTCGTGTCGATGCCGAGGGTCTGCGCCAAGACCTCGTCCTCGCGGATGGCGCGGAACGCCTTGCCCGCGTTCGTGCGCTCGCAGAGCAGGTACATGACCGCGATGGAGACGGCCACGATGGCGACGACCACCACGTACATCGCCTGACGGTAGGCGAGCGCGGCGGCCGGAAGCCCCGAAAAGCTCCTGAAGTCGTGGATGCCGAAGGGGCCACCCGTGAGCGCCATCCAGTTCTGGGCGACGAGCCTGATGATCTCGGCGAGCCCGAGCGTCACGAGCGCCAGGTAGTGGCCGCGCAGCCGGAGGGCGGGGAAGCCGGTGAGGAGCCCGACGGCGGCGGCGATCGTCGCGCCGATGAGCAGGCCGAGCCACGGTGAGACGTCGGCGTGCTTGGTCGCGGCGGCGGCGGCGTAGGCCCCGAGCGCGAAGAAGCCGGCGTGACCGAACGAGATCTGCCCGGTATAGCCGCTCAGCAGATCCCAGCTCGCGGCCAGCAGCGCCCAGATCGCGGCCTGTGTCGCGATGGTGAGCACGAACGGATGCGGCAGCAGCACGGGCAGGAGGGCGGCGACGGCGGCGACCGCGAGCGGAAGCCCTCTCACGCGGCGGGTCATCGCGAGACGGCGCGGCCGAAGAGGCCGCGGGGCCGGAGCAGGAGCATCACGATCATCACGGCGAACGCGATGAGATTCTGCCACTGCGAGGGGATCACCATCACGGAGAGCGACTCGGCGATGCTGATGACAAAGCTCGCCACCAGCGCGCCCGCGGGGTTGCCCATCCCGCCGAGGATGGTGATAGCGAAGGCCTTGATGGTCAGCGGGAAGCCGACGGCCGGGTAGACATTGAAGAGCGGGGCCATCAGCGCGCCACCCACCCCCGCGAGCGCCACCCCCAGGGCCAGCGTGAAGGCAAAGATGCGCGGCAGGTTGATGCCCATCGCCTGCGCCGCGTCGGGATTCTGTGAGACGGCGCGCACGGCAAGGCCCTCGGGATGGAAGCGGAGAAACGCGAAGAGCCCCGTGAGCAGCAACGCCGCGACCCCGAGCACGAGGAGCCGCTGAAAGCTGACCGCGGTGACGCCCAGGTCGAGGATCCCGCTCACTTGCGGCGGCACCCGCAGATAATCGCCCCCCGCGATCGCCAGCAGGCTCGACTGAAGAAACGTGGACAGGCCGAGCGTGAGCACGAGATAGAGCGGCCCCTGTGGCCGCCCCCCGAGCCGCCGCTTGAGCGGGGCGATCAGGAGCGGATAGACGCAGAGCCCGAGCAGGAATGTCCCGACGGCCGCCCCGAGGATGCCCATGGCGCCGGGCAGATGCAGGAGCACGACGGCCGTGAAGGCCAGATAGCCGCCGATGGCGAAGAACTCGCCGTGGGCGACATTGATGACGTCGAGCACGCCAAAGATCAGGCTGAGCCCGACGGCAAACAGCGCGTAGAGCCCCCCGAGGACCACGCCCTGGATGAGAAACTCGAGGAGCGATTCGAGCATCGTCGTGCTATGCCGCGTCTTCGCCGAGGTAGAGCCGCCGAATGCTATCGGAGGCGCGGAGCTCGGACGGTGTCCCGTCAAAGGCGTTCTGGCCGAGGTCGAGCACGAACACGCGGTGGGCAACGGCAAGGATCGCCTCGACGTTCTGCTCGACGATCAGCAGGGCGATGCCGTCGCGGTTGAGCGCCACGAGCGTCGCGTAGACCTCGTCGATGAACCGCGGGGCCAGCGCCGCCGACGGCTCGTCGAGCAGCAGGAGGTGCGGGCGAACGATGAGGGCGCGCGCAATGGCGAGCAGGCGCTGCTCACCCCCGGAGAGGGCGCCGGCGAGCTGGCGGCGGCGGTCGCGGAACAGGGGAAAGCGGGTGTAGACGTGGTCGATTGCGTGACGCTTGTCGGCGCGCGAGGCGGTGTAGCCGCCAAGCACGAGGTTATCGTGCACGGTCATCTCCGCGAACAACCCGCCCGCCTGGGCGAGGTAGCCGACCCCCAAGCGCA
The DNA here is from genome assembly GCA_030647435.1 of Candidatus Rokuibacteriota bacterium. Taxonomy (NCBI): domain Bacteria; phylum Candidatus Rokuibacteriota; species Candidatus Rokuibacteriota bacterium. The sequence continues at coordinate 60,861 of JAUSJX010000107.1, read as the reverse complement.
TGATCTCGTCGGGCCGGCGCCCCGCGATCTCGCGACCGTCGAGCACGATGCGGCCCGCGGAGGGCGGGAGATAGCCGAACGCGGTCTTGAGCAGCGTGGACTTGCCGGCGCCGTTGGGCCCGATGATGCCGACGATCGCGCCGTCGGGAACCCGGAGCGAAGCCGACTGGAGGATCTCGAGCTTGCCGTACCCGGAGCGAACGCCCTCAAGCTCGAGCATCGTCGCTCCCGCGCTCCGCCCGTCCGAGCAGGGCCGCGATCACGCGCGGGTCGGCGCGGATCGCCTCCGGAGGTCCTTCCGCGATCTTCTCGCCGTGATCCATCACCACGATCTTGTCGCAGAGTCCCATCACGAACGGCATGTGGTGCTCGATGATCAGCAGGGTACGGCCCCGCGCGCGCAGATCGTTCAGCGTGTCGGCGATCTGGCGCCGGATCACGGGGTGCACGCCCGCGAGGGGCTCGTCGAGCAGCAAGAACTCCGGGTCGATTACCAGGTTCATCGTCAGCTCGAGCAGGCGCTGCTGGCCGATGGAGAGGGTGCCCGCGGGCGCATCGACGAGTCGCGTGAGACCCATGCGCGCGAGCCACTCGTCAGCGCGCGGCTCCCAGCCGCGGAGGCCACGCCCCATGGCGGCGATGGCGAGGTTCTCGCGGACGGGCAGGTCGCGGAAGATCTTCACGGACTGAAAGGTGCGGCCCACACCGCGGCGCGCGATCTCGTGGGTGGCGAGCCCGTCGATGCGCTCGCCGTCGTAGAAGATGGCGCCCTCGTCGGGCCGCAAGAGCCCGGTGACCAGGTTGAAGAGCGTGCTCTTGCCGGAGCCGTTGGGGCCGATGAGGCCCACCACGGTGCCGGGCGCGATCTCGAACGAGCAGGCGCCGACGGCGCGGAGGCCACCGAACCACTTGCTGAGGCCGGCGAGGGCGAGCTTCGGCGGCGCTACTTCTTTTCCCACGCGTACGGGGGTACCGGCACGTACTTGCCGCCAGCGGCCGCCGCGACCGATTCGGGATAGATGGGCACCTTCTTGCCGCCCTGGATCTGCACGACCACGGTCTGGATGGGCATGCGGTGCCCCTCGGCCAGCGACGTGAACTTGCGGGTGCCCCACGCCGTCACGAAGGTGGTGCTCTCGAGGGCCGCCTGGATCTTCTGCGGGTCGAGGCTTCCCGATGTCCGGATCGCCTCGAGCAACACGAGGGTGGCGTCGTGCGCCTGCACCGCGAAGTTGGTCGCATCGGTGCCGGTCTTCTTCTTGTAGGCCACCATCATCGGCTCCGACACCTCGGAGTACTTCGCCGGCCACCAGCGGTTGTTGACGATGGCGAGGTCAGTCTGCTTGACGTACTGTTCGATGAACGTCTGCGCGCTCACGGTCGCGCCCATGTGGGCCAGGACGGCCGGGACCTTGAGCTCGTACCACTGGCTGAAGAGCACGGAACCGCTGGAACCATAGATCTCGCCGATGATCGCCTGCGCGCCGGAGCGCTTGATCTTCGCGAACTGCGGCGTCAAGTCCGTCACGCCGCGGTCGACGAACTCGTCGGCGACGACTTCGGCGTCCTTGGCGTTGGCGGCGAACCACTCGCGCGCGATGCGGGAGAAGTCACGTCCCGCGTCGGTGTTTTCGTTCAGCAGCGCGATTTTCTTCGGCTTCACGTATTGCCCGACGGCGGCCGCCACCGAGCGCACGATGTCGTTGGCCGTGGGGCTGAGCTGGAAGACGTACTGCATCTTGTTCTGGGCGATCTTGTCGGGGATCTTGAGTGACGCCGAGCAGCAGGTGACCACCGGCGTCGAGCTTTTCTGGAACTCGTCCATCACGCGGATGAAGACGTCGCTGGAGAGAAAGCCCATGCCCACGTGGATCTTGTCGACGGTGAGTGCGCGCGTGACGACGTTGAGACCCACGTCGCCCTTGCCCTCGTCGTCGTACCAGATGACGCGAACCTTCATCGGCTTGCCGCCCACCTGGACCGTCCCCAAGCGCTCGAGCGCGACCTCGGCGCCGGCCTTCATCTGCGCGCCCACGTCGGCGCTGATCCCGGAGATGGGCAGGAACGCGCCGAGCTTGACCTCGTCCTGAGCGCCCGCGCCGGGTGGGGCGGCGAGGAACGCCGCGAGGCCTAGCAGGAGGGACACGATCCCGATCGCCGTGGGTTTGCGCATTTTCACGCCTCCGCGTTGTGGAGCGATTGCCGGCGCGCCGCGCGATTGCCATCATCGCGTTGGCCAGCGTAGGGTACCAACTGTAACATACAGCACTAACATATCGCACTGGGCGCATAGGACGGTAGTGTCTCACTTTGAGAGTTGGGTAGTGTCTCAGTTTGACCCTTAGACCTTGCCCTATGGGGCAGGGTTTAGGGTATGGGCATGGGCATGGACCCGAGCGGGCTGCTCATCGGTAAGGTTGCCAAGCGGAGTGGAGTCAGCCGTAAGGCCGTGAGGCTGTACGAGCCGCGCGGCATTCTTCCCCCGGCGCGCCGGGCGCCAAAATCGCGTCGACCTTCCAAACGGAGAAGCCGCGCGTAAGCAACGTAACCCCCTGTTCTCGGACCCGGCGGCCCTGGGTCCCCCTGTCACAGCGCGGATGAACCGTGGCATCTCGCGCCGATCCTGTCAGAGCGCGCGGGGCAAGTCAAACCGGGGCCCGAAGAAGAAGACAGGAGCGGGTCAGTAAGGCGCGTTCCAGTTGGATCTGGAAGGAAGGGGTCGCGACGGCCTGGACCACTGACGTGCGCTGGAGTGATCCCGAGTGTGCCTGAGTTGGGCACAAATCTGGGCACAAACTCAAACCGGGAAGAATTCGGTGACGGGCAAGTGAGTGAAAGAAATGGTGGGCAGGGACGGGATTGAACCGCCGACACCAGGATTTTCAGTCCTATCTCCCGGTCCGTGTAAGTGTGCAGAAGTGTTTGATCTTGAACAGCAGGGTCCCGACGGCGTCGTGCGCTGGAGTGTGCTGGAATGATCAGGAATGCGCCTGAGTTGGGCACAGTTTGGGCACAAACCGGTCGGGCTCCTACTGAATGACCTGATCCGCCCGCAGCAGCAGCGACTGCGGGATCGTCAAGCCGAGCGGCTCCGCGGTCTTGAGGTTGATGGCGAGGTGGTACCTCGACACCTTCTCAACGGGTAGATCGGCGGGATTCGTGCCACGGGCGATCTTGTCCACATAGACCGCTGCGAGGCGATACATCTCCGGGACACTCGCCCCATAGCCGAGCAATCCGCCGTCCTCGACGGGCCGCGGCCAGGCGAAGACGGTGGGGATGCGATGTGCGCTCGCCGCGGCGATGATCTGAGGTTGATAGGTGTAGAGCGTGGCGTCGGCGTCGACGATCAGACCCTCGACCAACCCTCGCCGAAGCACGTCTATGACCGCCTGAAACTCCTCAGGGCGGCGGATAGCGAGTTGTTGAATCGTGACGCCTAGGACTCCCGTCACTCGCTCCATCTCGGCGAGTCGATCGAGATCGCCCCGCGCGTGAGGGACGTCGCGATCATCCACGCGCGGACCACGTATACGCGGCCGGATGGACAGGCAGGCGCCGGCCGCTACACGGACGTGTGGGCCCGCCGCGAGCGCGGCTGGCTCGCCGTCTCCGCACACGTCACTCGCTGCTGAGGAGCGCCGTTCTCACTTCCACCGGCTCTCTGGTTGCCTGATCCAAACCTCGCGGCTGCCCCGGATTTCAGGGGGGGCGGTCCCATCAATCCTCGGCGGATGCCATGCCCATGATTGTCATGTTGTTGCCCTAGACCTCCGTCAACCTGAGAACAGCCCAATTCTTTCAATGAGTCGCACGGCATCTAGCGCCTTGGCACCTCCGTTGCTACTCAACACTGTGACAGCTGCACAGTCACCAGATGGACACGGAGACGGAGCCAAGTGCCCTTGGCCAGATTGGAGAAAACAGTGGCCGCATGGCGTGCGATCAAGACGTTGGCAATAGCGGGGCTTGTTGTCGGCGCGCCGGGATACGCCCGGGCGCAGGGTCAGTCGGGTGTCGGTGTCGTGAGTGTCCTCGTGGGTGAGGCGACCGTGACACGGGCAGCCATGGCTCAAGACCAGGTTCTCAAGAAGCGCGATGACGTCTTTCCGCAGGACCGGATCACCACCAAGGAACACTCGCTGGTTCACGTCCTGATGGGCGGCAAGGCGCTGCTCACGGTGCGCGAGCTCTCGGTGCTGACCGTGACCGAAGAAGGCGGGCGCGCGACGGTGAATCTCCAGTCGGGCAAGGTCGGCCTCGCGGTCGTGCGGGAGCGGATGCGGCCGGGAGAAGTCATCGAGGTCCACACGCCGCACGCGATGGCCGCGGTCCGGGGGACCGTGCTGGTGGTCGAGATCGTCCCCGATTCCGCCGGTGGAGATCGACTCGGGACTTCCACCAATGTGCACCTGCTCCACGGCAAGCTCGACGTGTCCCTGCGAAGCAACCCAGGAGCGGCGCCCGTCCAGCTGGAGACTCTTCAGTCCGTCACGGTGTCCGGCAATACGCTCGGGGCAGTGCGTCCGCTCTCTCCGGCGGCGGCGGCAGCCGTCACAGCAAACCTGAAGGCCAATCAGCCGACACGGACAGCGCTTCCCGAGAAGTTCCAGTCCGCGCTCGTTGACCGGCAGCGGGCTCTCGCCGTTGCGATAGTAGAGGGGGTCCTGGGTAGCGGGTCGAGTCGTAAAGGACAGCGCGCGCAGGCCCGGGCGGAGGGAGAGGGCGAGGTCATCGATGTTGTCTCGGATGCGGGAGACGGGGTTGGTGCGGTAGGCGTGGGCGGTTCCGGAGCGGGTCGTGGCGGCGGCAATAGTGGAAGCAACGGCGGTGGCGATGGTGGTGGCTCGAGCAATGGCGGCGGGAACAAGAACGCCGGCGGAAGGGGTTTCGCATCAGGTTCGGGAGTCGGCAATGGCCGCTCTTTCGGCGCTGGCCCTGGCACGGCGGGCAGCGGTCTCGCGACTATCGTACCGTCTGTCCTGAAGAAGAAGGGGAAGTAGGGCCGAGCGCCCGCAGTCCAATGTCCCGGCATCCCGTCTGGTACGTCCCTGGTTCGGAGATCGTCGCGCTGCTCGAGCATCTCCCCGAAGATCTCGAGCTTCGGCCCGCCACCGACTTGTCGCCGGTCGCCTGCTCGGGGTCGCACGGCGTCCTGGTCGTCCATCTGCCCGGCGGCGATTCGGGCATTGCCGCGATGACGGTCGCGCAGCGCGCGGGATTGCCGGTGGTGGCGCTGGTCAATGACGGCGTCTCCGATGGGGTTCCGGGCCACCCGTGCTACGCGTATCTCAGTCCATCGGTCCAGCCGTCCACCCTCGCGGCGGTGCTCCGTGCCGCGTGCGAGGAGGCGTGTGTCAGGGCCGAGACGCGCGAGACGAGCACGCAGCTCGAGGAGCTCAGCACGATCGGGATAAGCCTTTCGGCCGAGCGCAATCTCGACGCGCTCCTCGAGCTCATTCTGACCAAGGGGCGGGAGATCACCCGCAGCGACGCCGGCTCGCTGTACGTGGTCGAGAAGACTCCGGACGGCGGGCAGCATCTGCGATTCAAGCTGGCTCAGAACGACAGCGTGCGTGTGGCGCTCAGTGAATGGATACTGCCGATCAGCTCGACGAGCGCCGCCGGCTATGTTGCGCTGTCGGGCGAGATCCTGCGGATCGACGACGCGTACGCCCTGCCTCCGAAATCCCCCTACCGCATCAATAACGAGGTCGATGCGGGGATAGGCTACCGGACGACGTCGATGCTCGTGGTGCCGATGAAGACTCCGGCCGGCGAGATCATCGGGGTGCTGCAGCTGATCAATTGCAAGCGCGTTCCCGGACGGCCTCTGGCGCGGCCGGAAGCCCTGCATGACGAGGTCATGCCCTTCCCGGAGCGCTATCGCAACCTCGCCGCTTCCCTGGCCTCTCAGGCGGGGGTGGCGATCCAGAACGCGCAGCTGCTCGAGGAGCTTCGAGTCGCCCTGCAGGAGATCGAGACACAGCAGCAGCAACTGGTGCAGACGGAGCGCCTGAGCGCGCTCGGCGAGATGGCGGCGGGCGTCGCGCATGACTTCAACAATCTCCTGGCCGTGGTGGTCGGACGCGCGGAGGTCTTGCTCGCCAAAGTCCAGGAGCCGGAGATCTGCCGGAATGTCAAGGTCATTCGACAGGCAGCCTGGGACGGGGCCCAGACCATTCGGCGGATTCAGGAGTTCACGCGGACGCGCCAAACGCGCCCTGCCGGGCGAGTGGAGGTTCCGGAACTGTTGCGGGACGTCATCGAGCTGACGCGGGGACGCTGGAAGGACGAAGCGCAGAGCCGCAATATCGTCTACGAGGTGCTGATCGAAGGCCGACCGGTTCCTCCCGTAGCGGGGATCTCCGCGGAGCTGCGCGAGGTGTTCATGAACCTGCTGATCAACGGGCTCGACGCCATGCCCGGGGGAGGCCGGTTCATCTTCCGGGTCTCGAGCGACATGGACACAGTGACGATAGCCGCGCAGGACACGGGCTGCGGCATGTCGGACGAGATTCGGTGGCGGGTGCTGGAGCCATTCTTCACGACCAAGGGCTCCCGTGGAACCGGGCTCGGCCTGTCGGTCTCCTGGGGCATCGTCAAGCGGCACGGGGGCACGATCGACATCGAAAGCAGCCTGGGCGTGGGCAGCACCTTCGTGGTCCGCCTGCCGGTCAGCAAGGAGGAACCGGCGGCAGAGGAACCGGCGGCAGAGGCTCCGGCGTCGGTGCTGCGGCCCGTCCGCACGGCCCGCGTGCTGGTCATCGACGACGAGCTTGAGATTCGATGCGTGCTCCGGGACATGCTGACATCCTTTGGCCACACCGTCCTCGAGGCGGCCAGCGGGGAAGAGGGATTGGCCTGCTGCGACGGCGCGGGAGTGGACGTCATCCTGACCGACGTCTCCATGCCGGGAATGTCGGGCTGGGATGTGGCTGCCGTATGCCGTCGCCGCTTCCCTCGGATTCCTCTCGGGTTCGTCACGGGCTGGGGGGACAGGCTGGACCCGGAAGAGACGCTGCGCTCCGGCGTGCGCTTCGTCCTGTCGAAGCCGTTCGCTCCGGTCGACCTGCAAAACCTGGTGGCCGGCGTCTTGACGCCCGATTCCTTCGTCGAGAGCGCGCTCACGTCATCGCATAGGGGTTGATCGGCGTGCCCAGGCTCGCGACGAAGGTCACCTGCGACCTCGTAGGCAGAGTATTCTTCCTTGACGAAGTTCACAAGGTGAAGCCGCCGTCGGCCCGGGCTGCGATCGGCATTGAACGCATCCTCTAGGGTTCGGGATGCATAGCTGGAATGTGCTGGAGTGTGCCTGACTTGGGCACAAATCTGGGCACAAACTCAATCCAGGGAGAATTTCGAAGCGGGCAACCTGTTGAAAAGAATGGTGGGCAGGGACGGGATTGAACCGCCGACACCAGGATTTTCAGTCCTGTGCTCTACCAACTGAGCTACCTGCCCACCACGAAGTAGCGAGGATACCAGAAGGGGCGGGCTCTGTCCACGAGACGGCCCCTCAATCTGCCCCCTCACCCTGCCCTCTCCCCCGATGGGGGAGAGGGAAAATTGAGACCTCATCCTTGTGGGGGAGAGGGAAATCGGGGACATCGCCCTCGTGGGGGAGAGGGGGACTAGTGGCCAGAGAGGGACATTCTATTTGTCGGGGAGGTCGGCGCCGGTGTCGGACTCGAAGACGATCTGGTCGTCCTCGTCGATGGTGAACGATTCGGTCAGCACGAAGGGCACCTCGTGCTGGACGAGAAAGCGGGTCAGGCGCGCGACGGCGAGCGGGTGGGCGTCGAGGTGGAAGGACAGCGCGAGGTCGCCGATCTCGTCGATGGCGAAGAAGGCCCAGTCGCCGACGACCAGGGCGTCCATGTCGTCCTCGAAGGTGGCGCCGCCCTCGAACTCCTCGGAGCCCTGCGCCAGGTCCTGGATCTCCTGGAGCTTGGCGCGGCGGTCGGCTTCGCTGAGAGGCATCGCCCCCTCACCCTACCCCCTCACCCTGCCCTCTCCCCCGAGACGGGGGAGAGGGATCAAGGAGAGGGATCAGGCGCCTTTGAAGGCTCCGTCGGCGGCCATCGCCGACAACGCCTTCTCGTAGGCCGCGAGCGTGCGCGCCACGTCCACGTCCGAGTGCACGGCGGAGAGCCAGCCGTGGTAGCTCGAGCAGTCCACGCCGTTGTTGAGCAGGGCGCAGCGGAGCATCTGGTAGAGGTCGCCGCGCCGCGGCCTGTCGAAGCCGGCGAGCCCGGGCCGCCCCTCGAAGGACACGTGGAAGATGGACGATTCGCCGAAGCAGGTGCCCGGCGCGCCCACGCGCTTCATCACCTCCGCGATGCCCGAGCGCAGCTCGTCGGCCACCTTGTTCGCGCGCGCGTGCAGCTCGCCGTCCTGCACCAGCTCGAGCGTGGCGATGGCGGCGGCGGCGCAGACGGGGTTGGAGTTGAAGGTGCCGTTCTGCGCCACGCGCTCGGCCCGGTCCCAGACGGGGTCGCCGCGGTGGGCCATGGTCGCCATGAGCGGCTTCTTGCCGCAGACGACGGCGCCGGGCAGGCCGCCGGCGACGATCTTCGCCAGCGTCGTCAGGTCAGGCGTGACGCCGAAGTACTGCTGGGCGCCGCCGGGCGCATAGCGGAAGCCCGTGATGACCTCGTCGAAGATCAGCACGACGTTATGGCGCTCGGTCAGCGCGCGCAGTTCCTGGAGGTAGCCCGGGATGGTCGGCGTGGTGCCGGACTGCCCGCCCGCGGGCTCGAGGATCACCGCCGCGACGTCGCCGCGCTGGAGCAGCCCGTCCACCACCTTGATGTCGTTGGGCGGGCAGAGCAGGAGCTGGTCGAGGATCTGCGAGGGCACGCCCGCGGACATCGGCACGTCGAAGGGCGGGTTGACCGCGGCGACGACGCCGTCGTGCCAGCCGTGGAAGTGGCCGTGGAACTTCACCACCTTCGGATGCCCCGTGTAGGCGCGCGCGATGCGGAGCGCCAGATGCGTCGCCTCCGTGCCCGACATGGTGAAGCGCACCATCTCGGCCGAGGGGACGAGCCTGCAGACCAGCTCGGCCCAGCGCACTTCCAGCTCGTGGCAGGCGCCGAAGTGCGTGCCGCGCGGGGCCTGCTCCTGGATGGCCTTGACGACCGCCGGGTGGCAGTGCCCCAGGAAGAGCGCGCCGTGGCCCATCCAGTAGTCCACGTATTCGTGGCCGTCCACGTCCCACTTGCGGGAGCCCAGGGCGCGGTCGACGTAGACCGGGAAGGGCTTGAGGTGCCGGCCGTCGTGGGTGATGCCGCCGGCGATCACGCCGCGCGCCCGCTCGTAGAGCGCCGCCGACTTCGGATGCATGGCACGGTAAGTGTCGAAGATCTTGGACGGCTTCGCGGGCTGGGTCATCGGGTCTTGCCTCCGTGGGGTGACGAATCCTGGATCAGACGCAACAACTCTACCATGCCCGCATGCGCCTCCAAAGGGAGCGCGTCCACGGTCGCCTCACGCTTGCGCGTGATCCCGTCCACGGCGCCCGCCGCGACACAGGCGCGGACCATGCGCCGCTCTTCGTCCGCGGTATGGAGCAAGGGGCGCTTCGAGAGACGCGCCAGCTCGACGACGATACCGTACGCGCCCCAGTTCGACACGCCGGCGGCGACCACGTACCGCGCGGGGACGACCGAGGCGACCTTCCTGATCCGCGCTCCCGCGCGCCGCAGACGCGCGTGCAGGGCGCCCATGCCGATCTCGTTGCCTCCGTCGCCGACGCCGACCGTGACCACCCGCCGCGGGGCTTCGAGAAAGAGCGCGTCGAGCGGCCCGTTCCACTCGCCGACGGACTCGCCGCGCATGCTCAGGTATAGGCCGCCGCGCGTGCGCCCCGGGCGCTCGATGGCGACGAGGTGGGTCGGCGCGTGCTCGGCCAAGAGCCGCCGCGCCGTGAGCGCGGCGTCGCCGCCCGCGTGGAAGGTCAGGATCCGGGGCGGCTCGCCGAGCACGCTGAGAGCGGCCTGGAGGGGTGGAAGGGACGCGGCGTCGGTGATGTAGGTCACCTCGGCGCCGAGCGCGCGGAGCGCCCTGCCCAGCGAGGCCGTGCCCGGCGGGCCGTCGGTCTCGGGCAGTCCTGGGCCAAGGGAGAAACCGGTGGTGAGAAGCACGCGCTTCGCGCGCCGGAGCGCGCGCGCCGCGCGAGCCGCGCCGCCCGGCACGAAGAAACGCGCAATCCCCCGGCCGCCCGGGTCGAAGGCGAGGAGGTGATCGACCATCCGCTACGGACGCGGGCCGGCGGGCGACGTCGAGCCGGGCTTGGGCGTCGTGGGCGCCTTTGGTGGAGCGGGAGCCGGAGCGGGCGCGGCGCCGGCCGCGGGGGCCTGCAGCAGGGGCTGAGGCAGCGTGAAGGTCATGGATTCCGCCCAGAGGGTCCGCTTGTCGAAGACGACGAGAAGTCCCGCCTCGTAGAGCATCGTGGGAAAGCCGCTCTGATCACCGGCCGCCGACGGCAGCCCCCAGCCGTCGATCACGGTCTGGACGGCGAAGATGCTCGGCCTGGGCTCGAGGACGAAGACGCGAACAACATTCGGCTTGAAGCCGTCGGGCTTGAGGATGCCGAACTCCACCACCATCCGTTTGATGCCTCCCGGCGCCTTGGGGCCCTCGTAGATCCAGGTCATGGTGTCGTAGCTCTCGATCTTCTGCTTGGTTTCCTTGGACGGCGCGCCGTAGCGCTCACGCACCTGCTCGAGCGTGGTGTCGCCGGGCTCGATGCCTCCCCAGCTGGCCGCCCCTGCCGCTGCCGGCAGGGCCAGCGCCAACGCCAGAACCACCGCGATCAATCGGATAGCTCGCATACCTTCAATATCCCACAGCCGCGCCGTCTCCGCGCGGGTCTGCGCCGCCCCGAAGGACGCCGTCCTTCAAGACGGCCACGGCGTGGGCGTGCCCCTCCGAGGTAAACCAGTCGGACACGGGCAGGATGTTGTGCCCGCGGCGCATCAGCTCTTCGCGCACGGGCACGGGGACGCGGCTCTCCAGCCGCACCAAGTCGGGGGCGTCGCCCGGATTGATGCGTCCCATGAAGAAGCGCGGCCGCTCGATCGCCTCCTGGATCTCCATGCCGTAGTCGAGCGCGTTGGTGAGGATCTGAGTGTGGAACATCGCCTGCCCGTCGCCCCCCATGTTGGCGAGCCCCAGCACCGGCCGCTCCCCGCGCGTCACGATGCAGGCGATGAGCGTGTGGAAGGGATGCTTGCGAGGCCCGAAGCAGTTCGGGTGCTCGGGATTCGTATTGAAGTAGGCGCCGCGGTTCTGGAGCACGACACCGGTGCCGGGCGGCACTACGCCGGAGCCGAAACCCTTGTAGAGGCTCTGGATCACCGAGAGGACGTTGCCGCGCCCGTCGGCAACCACGAAGCCGGTCGTATCCCCGTCGACCTCGCCCGGCTCGTAGCGCTGGGCCTTGTCCGGGTCGAAGGCGGCGCGCCTGCGCGCGGCATAGGCCTTGTCGAGCAGGGATAGAACGGGCAGGCGCGACGTGGCCGGATCGGCCACCCAGCGATCGCGGTCGGCGTAGGCGAGCTTGGTCATCTCGAGGAGCAGATGGAGGTGCTCGACGGAGTGGATCGGGTGCGCCGTCACGTCGAAACCCTCGAGGAGGTTGAGGGTCATGAGCGTGGCGATGCCCTGCGTCGGCGGCGGCGTCTCCCACACCGTGTAGCCGCGATAGGTGGTGCTGATGGGCTCGCCCCACGCGCCCGTGTGCCCGGCTAGATCATCCGCAGTGAGGAAGCCGTCGCGTTCCAGGCGCTTCGCGATCGCCTGCCCGACCCGGCCGCGGTAGAAGAGGTCGGGGTTCTCCCCCAGCTCGGTCAGCGTGCGCGCGAGGTCGGGCTGGCGAAAAATATCGCCCGGCTCGGCGAAGCCGCCGCCCGGGATGAAGATGCGGCGCCACTCGGCGTCGTCGATCAGTGGGGCGCGCTCGCGGATGGCCTGGCTGACGATGTCCGTCAGCGGAAAGCCGTCGGCGGCGTAGTGGATGGCGGGTACCAAGAGGCTCTTGAGCGGGCGCGTGCCGAAACGCTCGAGGAGCATGGACCACGCCCGCGTCGCGCCCGGCACCGACACCGCGCCGGGGCCGATCAACGGGACGGCGGCGAGCCCGCGGCGCCCGAGCTCCTCGAGGCCCGCGCGCGAGCCCGAGCGCCCCGCGCCGTTCAGGAAATGGACTCGCCGACTCTCGGTTTCGTAGTAGAGGCAGAAGAAGTCGCCGCCCACGCCGCAGAAGTTGGGTTGCGTCACGCTCAGCACGGCATTGGTGGCGATGGCGGCGTCCGCCACGTTGCCGCCTGACTTGAGGATCTCCACTCCCGCCAGCGAGGCGAGCGGGTGGCACGAGGCGACCATGCCGTCCCTCGCCATCGGCGCCTGGCGGTGCGCGTAACCTATTTGGGGCATCAGGGCTTTCGATCCCCTCGCCCCCGGAGGGGGAGAGGGTCAGGGTGAGGGGGAGCGTCGGTGGCGAAGATGCGCGTGACCTCGTCCTGCGGGAAGCTCGGCATGGGGCGCGGGTGACCGCCCGAGACGAGCGCGACGCCGTCCGAGGCCGGCGTGACGCGGCCGATGGCGGCACAGTCGATGCCGGCGGCGCGGCAGGCATTCGTGACGGCGTCGGCGTCTTCCGGCGCGACGGTCATCAGGAGCGAGCCCGATGCGATGGTGCCGATCGGGTCGAGGCCGAAGGCCTCGCAGAGCCGGCGCCCCTCGGGCAGGACCGGCACGCGCTCGCGGTCTATGCGAAGCCCCACGCCGGCCGCCTGGGCCATCTCCCAGCAGGCGGTGGCGAGCCCGCCCTCCGTCGGGTCGTGCATCGCATGCACGCGCGCCGCGTCGCAGGCCGCGCGCGCCTCGGGCACGACGCTGATGCCCGGGCTGCGGAGAAAGCCGCGAGCGCGCTCCACGATCTCGGCGGGCACGCCGCGGCGGAGCGCTTCCTCGCGGCGCTCTCGCGCAATGATCGACGCGCCCTCGAGCGGCACGCCCTTGGTCAGCAGCACGGCGTCGCCGATCTGGGCACCACCCGTCGTCACGAGCCGGTCCTTGTCGACCTCGCCCAGCATGGCGCCGACGACGATGGGGCGCGGGAGCCCGGCGGTCACTTCCGTGTGCCCGCCCACGAGCGAGACGCCGACAGCGGCGCACGCTTCCGCGACCTCGGCGAAGAGCTGTTCCACCTGCGCCTCGTGGCTCTTGCCCTCCGGCAGGAGCACGGTCGCCATGAACCAGCGCGGCTCTGCGCCACGCACGGCAAGGTCGTTGGCGTTGACGTGCAGCGCGTACCAGCCCATCTCGTCGGTGGCGAAGGTGATGGGATCCGTCGTGGCGACGAGATAGCGGTCGCCCATGTCGAGGACGGCGGCGTCCTCGCCCACCTGCGGTCCCACGATGACGCGCGGGTCGGCCGGCACGTATTTGCCGAAAAGTCGCTGGAGCAGCTCGGCGGGGAGCTTGCCCACGGGGAGAAACGGCATGGCCTCCGTAGTATAGAAGCCGCGCGTTACAGGAGCAAGGCGCGGCCGGTACTGGGTCAAGTTGCGAGCCCGACGAGGCCCGAGGGAGCCAGCGGCGCGAGGCGTACGTGGGTGTACGTTGAGCGCCGCTGGCGACCGAGAACGAAGTATGGCGAAGCAAATTGGCCCAGTACCCCGCGGTATGATACGGCCCCGTGGCTAGCCCGCTCCTCGAGTGCGTCCCGAACGTGAGCGAAGGCCGCGACCTGCGCACTGTCGAGGCCGTTGCCGACGCGGTGCGCGGCGTTCCCGGCGCGAGGCTCGCCGATGTCCACGCCGACCCCGACCACCACCGCTCGGTCTTCACCTTCCTCGGCGCGCCGCAGGCCGTCGAGGAGGCGGCGCTGGCGCTGGCCGCGGCGGTGTTCGCGCGCGTGGACATGCGAGCGCACCGCGGCATCCACCCGCGCATGGGGGCGCTCGACGTGCTGCCCTTCGTCCCATTGCGCGATCTCGCCATGGCCGACGCCGTCGCCGTCGCGCGGCGCGTCGGCGAGCGCCTCGGCCGGGAGTACGGCCTGCCCGTCTACTTCTACGGCGCCGCAGCGACGCGCCCCGAACGTCGCGCGGTCCGCGATATCCGCAGGGGGGAATACGAGGGCCTGCCGCAGAAGCTCGCCGACCCAGCGTGGAGCCCCGACTGCGGGCCCGCGACATTCAACCCGCGCGTCGGGGCCGTCGCCGTCGGCGCCCGCGACGTGCTCGTCGCCTACAACGTGTGGCTCGACTCTACCGATCTCGGCGCCGCGACAGCCATCGCGCGTGCCGTGCGGGAGTCCTCGGGAGGCATGGCGTGCGTCCAGGCGCTTGGGCTGCCGCTCGAGCGCCGCGGGCTCGTCCAGGTCTCGATGAACCTTCTCGACTACCGGCGCACCGGCATCGCCCGTGCCTACGATGCGGTTACCGCAGAGGCCGCGCTGCGTGGTCTCACGATCAGTCGCGCCGAGCTCGTCGGGCTCGCGCCGCGCGCCGCCTTCGAAGGCCGCGCGCCCGAGACCGTCGGCCTGCCGGATCTCGCCGACACGAAGTACCTGGACACCTATCTCTCCTGAATCCCCCTCCCCGCCGGCCGCGTCGTAATGGGTGGAGGCGATGACCATGACAACGTGGCTCGTAGTGATGCTGATATCCCTGCTGTTCCTGGGGCCGCTTTTCTGGCGGGCCCGGCGCGACAAGCTCGAGGATCGCGCGCTCGGACTCCAGGCCGACATCCAGGCGGCCGTCAACCATCAGCTCGGCGGCGAATCGCTGGTCGCCGTGCGCGTCACGGCCGGCGCTCAGCGCGGCACGGGCAGGGTCGAGATCTTCGTGCCGGCGGGCTGGGAGTCCATCCTCGAAGAGGTGTGGCCGGTGGTGCTGTCGCGCGTGCCTGCGGGCTACGCGCTCGTCTGGAGACCAAGCCCTGCGCGGGTGCCGGCGGCGCTCGGCCGCGCGGCGTAGGGCGTCGCTACTGACCGACGTTCGTGTCCCAGTCCACGGACGTGACGATCACGCGGTAGGCCGCCGCCTTCAGCACCGTCCCGCAGAACTGCCATCCTGACTGGCCGAGGATCTCCCGGGCGACGTTGGGAATGTTCCTGGACGTCACGTGGTCACCATCCACGCCCTGGACCATGAGGCCGATGTTCTTGGCGCTCGTGCGCTGATCGTTGAAGATCTGACCGCAGACGGCGTTGAAGTCGCGCGTCTGGGGCTCGACCGCCCACTGGATGCGCAGGCCCCGGCTCTCGGTCACCGTGGGCGCCTGAGCGAAGGCGACCGCGGCCCCCAGCAGCACGGCCATGACGGCGGCGGCTGAAACGCGTCGCGAGAGCATGCGCTAGAACAGGCCCGAGGCGGCGCGCAGGGCCGCCATCACGAGGGGCTTCGGGTACGCGCCGATGCCGACGACGCCCGCGGCGCAGACGAAGATGGAGAACGCCAGGAAGGGCGAGACGGCCACCGGCTGCCTGCGCTCGGGGGCGTCGATGTACATGCGCTTGGCCACGAGCAGATAGTAGAAGAGCGCCACGACCGTCAGGATAGCACCAAGCAGCACCAGCCAATACATTTGGCACCAGCCGGTGCAGCCCTCGACCGCGGCCCAAAAGACGAAGAGCTTGGCCCAGAAGCCCGCGACGAACGGGATCCCGCCCAGGGACAGCAGGAAGAGCAGCATCGAGAGCGCGAGCAATGGCGACCGCTGGGCGAGTCCCCGGTACGCCGAGATGGCCTCGGAGCCGTCGGACTGGGCCACCGCCTCCACCACGAAGAAGGCGCCCATGTTCCCGAAGAGGTAGGCGACCAGGTAGAAGAGCATCATCGCCACGCCCGAGGCCGAGACGGCGGCGAAGCCGACCAGCATGTAGCCGATGTGCGCGATGCCCGAGTAGGCCAGCAGGCGCTTGATGTTCTGCTGGGGGATGGCCATCAGGTTGCCCGCGATGATCGTGATCGCGGCCAGCCCCGCCGCGAGCGGCACCCAGAGGACCACGGGCCCGCCGACGCCTTCCAGGTAGAGCCGGAACATCACGACGAAGCCCGCGGCCTTGGGCGCCACCGACAGCCACGCGACGAAAGGCGTGCTGGCCGCCTCGTACGTGTCCGGCACCCACATGTGGAAGGGAAAGGCCGCGATCTTGAAACCGAGGCCTCCGAGCGTCAGCACCATGCCCAGGATCAGCAGCGGGTGGCCGTCCTGGAGCGCCGCCGCCACGCCCGCCATGTCGGTCGTATTCGAGATGCCGTAGACGAAGGACAGCCCGTAGACGATGAAGGCCGAGGACACCGTGCCGATGAGGAAGAACTTGAGCGCGGCCTCGACGGCCTCCTCTTCCCGCTTGCGGAACCCGGAGATGACGTACAGCGGGATGGACATCAGCTCGAAGGCGACGAAGAGCAGGATGAGCTCGCGTGCGGAGGCCAGCACCAGCATCCCGAGCAGCGAGGCGAGCATGGCGACGTAGTACTCGGTCGCCCGCCGCGCGAAGGTGGGCGCGCGAAGGGACAGCGAGGCCAGCACACCCAGGAAGGTCGCCAGCAGGAAAAGCCGCTTCGAGAAAATCGCCAGCTCGTCCTGGACGAAGCTGCCTCCGAAGAGAACGGCGCCCGGCTCAACGCGGAACGCCATCCAGAGCAGGATGGCGAGCCCGATGGCCACTAAGCCGCCGAGCCGCCGCTTGTCCTCGCCCCGCCAGGAGAGACCCACGACGAAGACCAGCAGGATCAGGACCGCGAGCCCGACTTCGAGCGCCATGCCGCCGCTCATGGCAGGACTCCGAGCCGGAGCAGGAGCGGCACGGTCGCCGTGTCCACGGGCCCGATGGCGATGCCCGGCGCGACGCCGAAGAGCACGAGCGTGCCGACCAGGATGATAAGCGCGACCCACTCGGGCCCCCGGGCGTCGGGCAGGTGCTGGAAGTGCGGGTCGGCGCTCTTCGGGCCCCAGAAGATCTGCTTGGTGACGCGGAGGATGTAGACGGAGGTCAGGAAGGCGCCGAGCACGCCGGGGAAGAGCCACCAGGAGTAGGCCGACTGCCAGGCGCCGAGAAAGGTCAGGAACTCGGCGACGAAGCCCGCCGTCGCGGGCAGGCCCAGGGACGACAGGCCCGCGATGGTGAAGGCCGTCGCGATGCCCGGCATCATCTGGCCGAAGCCGCCCATGGAGAAGATGGCGCGCGAGTGCGCCTTTTCGTAGACCAGGCCGACCAGGGCGAAGAAGAGCCCGGTCATGATCCCGTGGGCGAACATCTGGAAGATGGACCCATTGAGCCCGGTCTCCGTCAGCGTCGCCATGCCGAGCATGACCACGCCCATGTGGGAGACCGAGGAGTAGGCGATGACGTACTTGAGGTCCGTCTGCGCCATGGCGGAGAGCGCGCCGTAGACGATGTTGACGCACGCGATGGTGCCGACCAGCCACACCCACTGCGTCGCGCCATCGGGGAGAAGCCCGAGACCGAGGCGGAGGACACCGTACGCGCCCAGCTTCATCAGCACGCCCGCGTGGAGCATGGACACCGCGGTGGGCGCGGACGCGTGGCCGTCGGGCGACCACGTGTGCAGCGGCCAGATGCCCGCGAGGATCCCGAAGCCCACGTAGAAGGCGAGGAAGACCCAGGACTGCACGGCCGGGTCGAACTGGATCTGCTCCATCTCGAGGAACGAAAAGGAAACCGAGCCCGAGGCGACGTACAGCGCCAGGATGCCGACCAGGATGAAGGCCGACCCGAAGAGGAGATACAGGGTCAGCTTCATCGCCGCGTATTCCTTGGTGCCGACGCCCGTCCGGCGGAAAGCCCATCCGAAGATGCCCTGCGGGCGGACCTCGCCCGAGGAGCCCCAGATCCCGATCAGGAGGTACATCGGCAGCACGGCGATCTCGTAGAAGAGAAAGAGGACGAAGAGGTCGAGCGAAACGAAGACGCCGTAGACGCCCGTGACGAGCAGCAGCAGGAGGGCGTAGAACTCCTGGCTGCGCTCCTTGACCGTCCACGAGGCGAAGACACCCGCGAAGATGATGATGCTCGTCAGCAGCACCATGAGCAGGCTCATGCCGTCCACGCCCAGCTGGTAGTTGATGCCGAGCGGCGGCACCAGCGGCAGCTCCTCGTAGAACTGGAACCCGGCGGCCTCGCGCTCATAGGCCGCGAAGATCCGGATCGAGAGCGCCAGGGAGACGCCCGTGGACAGAAGGGCGATCCAGCGGACCAGGAGCGGACGGCGCCGCGCCAGGAACATGATGAGAACGGCGCCCACGAACGGGGCCCACGTGATGACGGACAGCGTCGGGAACCGGGTCATTGCAGCCACCACATCCCGACCATCAGAGCGAGGACGCCCAGCGCGATCCCGTAGACGTAGTCCTGCGCCCGGCCCGACTGGATGCGCCTGAGTCCGGCGCCGGCCATAAGCGTCCAGGCCGAGAGGACGTTCAAGATGCCGTCGACGAAGTAGCGGTCGATCCAACCCACGAGCCTCGAGAACGGCAGCATCAGCCAGCCGTAGATCCCGGCGAAGACGTCGTCGATCCAGAAGCGCCTGAGCGCCGCCGCTCGGATAGGCGCGAACGCCGAGGCGAGCCCGTCGGCGCTGATCGCGCGGCGCTGGTAGACGAGGTACGCGAGCGCGATGCCGGCCGCCGCGACGCCGACGGCGGCGTACGTGAGCCAGCCCGGCGCCTCGAACTCGGCCTTGGGGTGCCAGACGGCGAGGAGGATGCCCCCGCCCACGGACATCACCGACAGGATCCACAGCGGCAGCGCCATGAAGGGCGGCGCGTCCTGGACGTGGTCGTCCTCGTCGCCGTGGCCGCCCGTGTGCGCCACGGCGGGAGCCCCGAAGAAGGTGACGAAGACCACGCGCAACATATAGAAGGCCGTGAGGAAGGCGCCCAGGAGCAGCATGGCGAACGGGACGGGGAAGCCGCCCACGAGCACCGCGCCCAGGATCTCCTCCTTGGAGAAAAAGCCCCCGAAGAAGGGGATGCCCGCCAGCGACAGCGTCCCGACGATGAAGACGATCGTCGTCTGCGGCATCGTCCGCCACAGCCCGCCCATCCTGAAGATGTCGTTGGTGCCGACGGCGTGGATGACCGCGCCGGCGCCGAGGAAGAGCAGCGCCTTGAAGATGCCGTGGGTCAGCAGATGGAGGAACCCGGCCGAGGCGAAGCCCGCGCCCATCGCCGCCATCATGTAGCCGAGCTGGGAGACGGTGGAGTACGCCAGCACGCGCTTGATGTCGGTCTGGACGCAGGCGAGCACGGCAGCGAGGAGGGCGGTGAAGGCGCCGTTCCACGCGATGATCTCCATGACGTCGGGCGTGAGCTTGAAGAGCCAGATGGTGCGCGTGAGAAGGTAGACGCCGGCCGTCACCATGGTCGCGGCGTGGATCAGCGCGGAGACGGGCGTGGGGCCTTCCATGGCGTCGGGCAGCCAGACGTGGAACGGGAACTGGGCCGACTTGCCCGCGGCGCCGAGGTAGATGCAGAACGTGATGACGCCAAGACCCGCCAGCGGGATAACGCCCGCGTCGGCCAGCATGAGCAGCTCGAGGAAGTCGAAGGTGCCCGTCTGCCGCCACAGAAGCACGATGCCGATCAGCAGGCCGACGTCACCCGCCTTGGTGATCCAGAACGCCTTGACGGCGGCGCGCGCCGCCTCGGGCTTGGTGTACCAGTAGCCGATCAGGAGGTAGGAGCAGAGGCCCACCAGCTCCCAGCAGATAAAGAGCTGGACGAAGTTGGGCGCGAGCACGAGCCCCATCATCGAGAACGCGAAGAGCGACTGGTAGGCGTAGTAGCGGCCGAGCGAAGGCATGGCCTCGTCGGAGAGATAACCGAGCGAGTAAACCTGGACCAGGAAGGACACGAGCGCCACCAGCACCAGCATCAGCGCCGAGTCGCCGTCGGCCAGCACGCCGACCGTGGCGAGCGGGCCCGCCTCGGCCGGGATCCAGGTCCACAGCCACTCGGAATAGCCGCCGCCGCCCGCAAGCCGGAGGGCGCCGATTGCCGCCACGAGCGCGGCCGCCGAGAACACGACGGAGAGATACGCCGCCGGGCGCCCGAGCCGTCGCAGCGGCGCCACGACACCCAAGACGACGAAGGCGAAGGCCGGCAGCAGAAGGGCGACGAGCGCGGGGAAGGCCGGGTCGGTCATGGGTGCCCGGTCAGCCTCTAAGGAGATCCAGGTGATCGGCGATGACCGTGCGCTTCATCCTGAAGATGAGGATGACGATCGCCAGCCCCAGCGCCACCTCGGCCACGGTGATCGGGATGGTGAACGCGGTGAAGACCATCCCGACCACGTCGGCGTTGAAGCGCGCGAAGGCGACCAGGTTGATGTTGACGGCGTTGAGCATCAACTCGATGCCGAGCAGGATGCCGATGGTGTTCCGCCGCGTGACGACGCCGAAGAAGCCGATGGCGAAGAGCACCGCGGCGAGCGTGAGGTAGGCGCCAAGACCCATGGCTATTCTTCCGGCCTCGCGAAGTACAGCGCGCCCAGGAGCCCGACCAGTAGCAGCACGGCCAGGAGCTCGAAGGGCAGCACGAACTCGGTCAGCAGCACCTGGCCGATGGCCCGCGTCACGTCCACGGCGATGACCGGGCGCTCGACGGGCAGGTCGGCGCCGCGCAGAAAGCGCAGGACCCCCAGGAGCAAGGCGCCCGCCAGCACCAGGCCGGCGAGGATGTGCCGGCTCGTCTGCGTGATGCGGTCGCCGACGAGCCGCTCCGTCACCACGATGGCGAAGACCACGATGGTGACGACGCCGCCCGCGTAGAGAAGGAGCTGCACCGCTGCGAGGAACTCCGCGTCGAGCGCCAGGAACACGCCGGCCGTCGCGGTCAGCGACAGCGCGAGATAGAGGACCGAGTGGAAGAGATTCTTGGTCAGCACCACGGCCAGGGCGGAGCCGATGAGCAGGACGGCCAGCCCCCAGAAGGTCACGACCTCGAGGGTCATCGGGCACCACCCTCCAGCGTGGCGCCCTTGACCTCCTCATTGACCTGCTCGGGAGCTGGCTTCGCGTCGGCAGGAGCCTCCGCGGCAGGGGCCTTGGGAGGCGTCTGCATGGCGCGAAGCCCGGTGCCCGTCGCCCACGAGGGCTCGAACTGGAGGCCGATCGTGTGGAGGCGGTCCTTGTCGAGCAGCAACTCGCGGCGGTCGCTGGTCGCCAGGTCGAAGGACTTCATCATGATGATGGCGTCCGTGGGGCAGACCTGGACGCACAGCTCGCAGAACTCGCAGGCGTACAGCTCGAGGGTGAAGGTCTTGGCGAAGTTGCGCTTCTCCCCCTTGAGCATCTCGACCTTGATCACCTGCGGCGGGCAGATGTATTCGCAGAGCCGGCAGCCGATGCAGTCCTCCTCGCCGGTCTCCTTGTCGTACGTCAGCGCCAGCACGCCGCGGAAGCGGTCGGGGTAGACGCGCTTGACCTCGGGGTAGTGCACGGTGACGGGCTTGCGGAAGAGGTTCAGGAGCGTGATCCCCATCGCGCGCCTGACGGCGCTCAGCAGGTTGCCCAGGTCGGGCCAGAAGCTCTGGCCGAGCTGCCTGTTCCCAAGGGGCTTATCCCCAAGGGGCCTATCCAAGGCCGGGCCCCTTCCACGCGACGACGACCGCCGTGGCCATGAGCAGGACGAGCGTGGCCGGCAGCAGCAGCTTCCAGGAGATGGCGAGGATCTGGTCCACCCGGATCCTGACGAAGCTCCAGCGTATCCAGGTCACCAGCAGGAAGATGAACATCGCCTTGAGGAGGAAGTAGAGCACGCCCAGGGCCGGAAACGCGCCGGCGCCGGGCCCGCCCCAGGCGCCCATGAAGAGCAGCGCGCCCAGGAAGGAGGTGGCGATGACGTGGGCGTACTCGCCCAGTTGGATCAGCGCGAACTTCATCCCCGAGTACTCGACGCGGAAGCCCGCGACCAGCTCCGACTCCGCCTCGAGGATGTCGAAGGGCACGCGGTTCTCGGCCGCGAGCATCGCCACGATGTACGCGACGAAGGCGAGCTGGCCGATCACCGGGAAGAAGACGAACCAGTGCAGCACATCCGGCTGGGCGGCGGCGATGTCGGAGAGCTTGAGCGAGCCCGTCAGCAGGACCGGGACCATCGCGGCGAAGACGAACGGCAGGTCGTAGGAGATGATCTGGTTGACCGCCCGCATTACGGAGAGCAGCGCGTACTTGTTGTTGGAGCCCCAGCCGCCCATGAACAGCCCCACGATCTCCATGGCGGAGACCGCGAGAAAGAAGAGGATGCCGATGTTGAGGTCGGCGACGCCCAACCCCGGTGCGAACGGCAGCGTGGCGAAGATCAGCATGCACGGGATCAGGAACACGATGGGTGCCAAGTTGTAGACGGGGCGGTCGGCGAGCCGCGGGACGATGTCCTCTTTCATCATGAGCTTGAGCGCGTCCGCGATGGGCTGGAGGAGCCCGTGCGGCCCGACGCGGTAGGGGCCGATGCGCGACTGCATGCGCGCGGCGAACTTCCGCTCGAGGAGCGTCACGTACGTCACCATGCCGATGATGGCGTTCAGCACGATGAAGCCCACCGTGAAGAAGTAGATCGCGGAGAGCATCAGACTGCCCGCCCCCCCTCACCCTGCCCTCTCCCCCTCACGGGGGAGAGGGTAGGGTGAGGGGGTGGGTTGACCTGGCCTCATCGGTCCACTTCGCCGAAGACGGGATCCACGGAGCCCATGATGGCGACGACGTCGGCGACCTTGTGGCCCGGGATGATGTGCGGCAGGAGCGCCAGGTTCGAGAACGAGGCGCCGCGCCACTTCATCCGGTAGGGCTTGGCTGATCCGTCCGCGATGAGATAGCAGCCGACCTCGCCGCGCGCGCCCTCGACGCGGGCATAGCCCTCGCCCTTGGGGATGCGCACCTGCCCCACCGACTTGACGCCCGGGCGAGACGAGATGGGACCTTCAGGAAGCCCGTCGAGAGCCTGGCGGACGATCTTGATGGACTCGCGGAACTCGACCATCCGCACCCGGTAGCGCGCGAAGCAGTCCCCCGCCGTCTCAACGGGCACCTTGAAGTCGAAGTCCCCGTAGGAGGAGTAGGGCTCGGCCCGCCGTATGTCGTAGTTCACGCCGGAGCCGCGGAGAAGCGGCCCGGAGATGCCGACCTCCTGCGCCAGCTCGCGGGAGGCCACGCCCACGCCCTGGGTCCGAGCCATGAAGAACGCGTTCGACTCGAGCATCTCTTCGAACTCGTAGATGCGCCCGTCGATCTTGTCCACGGTCGCGCGCACCTGCTGGGCCCAGCCCGCCGGGATGTCGTAGCGGACGCCGCCGACCTGGTGGAGCCCGTACAGGAGCCGCGCGCCCGTCAGCGACTCGAAGAGGTCGAGGACGTCCTCGCGCTCGCGGATGCAGTAGAGGAACACGGTCGCGCCGCCGCCCAGCGCCCCGCCCATGTCGAGGCACCAGGTGCCCAGCCAGACGCAGTGGGAGGCGACGCGCTGGAGCTCCGCGGCGATGACGCGCACATACTGCGCGCGCTTGGGCACGTCGATCTTGCCGATCATCTCCGCCGCGCGCACGTAGGCCAGCTCGCTCGTCATCGCGGCGACGTAGTCGGTCTTGGACGCGATGGACGGGTACTGGGTGTACGTGAGCGTCTCGGAGAGCTTCTCGTGACAGCGGTGGAGGTAGCCGATAACGGCGTCCATCGCGATCACGGTCTCGCCCTCGAGCGTGAGGATCGCGCGGAAGACCCCGTGGGAGGACGGGTGCTGAGGCCCCATGTTCATGGTGATGCGCTCGGCGCCGCCGTAGCCCATCTCGAGAACCTGCCGCGCTTCGATGTCCATTATTCGGTACTCGTCTCGCCGGGCTCCTCGCCTGCGGCTCGTCGGCCCCGTCTCATCTCGAAAATCATCGCGGGTGTTATTTCATCGGGGAATGCGGAGCCGGGTTGAGGATGATCGATTTCATCTCGGCGAGGCAGGGCGCGGATTTCCCAAGGAAGACCTGCCACTCGGGGTCCTGGAGCACCTTGCTCCTGACCGTGGCGCGGTCGTTGAGGTCCTTGTAGGCCCAGAGATGCACGGCCTCGTTGAGCTGCCCCGCCTCGGCCTGAAAGACCCCGACGTTCTTCGAGTACTTCTCGCGCGCCGGCATGACGCCCTTGAAGAGGCCGATCCACTCCGCCAACCGGCCGACGTGCGCCCGGTACCAGCGCAGCTCGTAGACGTGGCCGGGCTCGGCCGGCGGCTTGAGCGGTAAAACGCTCGACAGGATCTTGTTCTCCTGCGCCAGCAGCATGCCGCGCGTCTGCGGCAGGTAGCTCTTGGTCCACTCCTCGTTCTTCGCGAGCTCGCCGCGCAGCCGCTCCCGCTCGTTGAGGCTCTCGAACGTCCAGAGGTGGACGACCTGGTTCAGCGTCCCGAATTCCGTGGACCAGAAGCCCTCGAGCTTGCCGTACTTGTCGCCGCGAATCTTGCGGCCGATCTCGGAGGAGTTCTTGAGGTACTGGCCTTGCGTGCCCGGCTGGAGCGTGTAGGTCCGAAGCTCGTGGATCATGAGAAGACTCCCTTGTCTGTTAGCGATACGGGGGATGCGGCGTGTCCACGGCGTAGGACTTGAGCAGCGGGTGGCCTTCCCAGTCCTGGGGCAGGAGGATACGCCGCAAATCCGGATGCCCCTCGAAGCGGATGCCGAACATGTCGTAGCACTCGCGCTCCATCCAGTCGGCGCCGCGCCAGACGGGCTGGAGCGAGGCGCAGCGCGTCTCGCCGGGGCCGAGCTTCGTCTTCATGAAGACGGCGAAGTTGGCGTCCAGGTTCTCGACGCGCGCCACGACCTCGAGCCCCTGCTCCTTCCAGTCCACGGCCGTCATGAAGGAGAAATAGACGCAGCCGAGGGTCTCGCGGGCGAATTCGCCGAGCGGGAGCCACCGGTCCGCCGGCACCTCTACGACGAGGAGGGGGCCCTCGCCCGATACGGTGACGCCGAACCGCTCCTGAACCAGCCCGCGCGCCTGCTCCGGAGTCAGCACGCTAGTCGGTCTTCTCGGTGGGCGTGGCGCGCTGGCCCGTCGTGCGGAAGTGGGAGATCTGGTCCTGGAGCTTGAGCAGGCCATAGAGGAGCGACTCCGGAGGCGGCGGGCAGCCCGGCACGTAGACGTCCACCGGGATGACGCGGTCCACGCCCTTGACGACGTGGTAGCCGTGGCGGAACGGCCCGCCCGAATTCGCGCAGGAGCCCATGGACACGGCCCACTTGGGATCGGGCATCTGCTCGTAGATGCGCTTGAGCATCGGCGCCATCTTGATGGTGACGGTGCCGGAGACGATCATGAGGTCCGAATGGCGCGGCGAGGCGAAGGGCACCATGCCGAGGCGCTCGACGTCGAAGCGCGAGGCGAACGTCGCCATCATCTCGATGGCGCAGCAGGCGAGGCCGAAGGTCACGGGCCAGACCGAGGACTTGCGCGCCCAGTTGAAGAAGGCGTCGGCGACCGTGGTCACGATGAAACCGCCAGGAAAGTTGAAGACGCCGTCTTCCAGGGTCTCGAAGAGCGCGGAGTGCTTGTCGCCCTCGGGCCGCGTCTGGTGGAGCTTTTCCCACTCCTGGAGATCCTTGAACTCGGTCCAGACGGCTGGCGGTATCTGCGGCGTCGGAGCCTTTATTTCCATTCGAGGATGCCCTCCCGGAGCGCGTAGACCCAGCCGAGCCCGAGGATGGCCACGAAGAGCGCCATCACGCCGACGCCGCCCATCCCGAGTCCGCGGAGCACGAGCGCCCACGGGAAGAGGAAGATGGCGAGCGCGTCGAAGACGATGAAGATCAAGGCGACCAGGTAGAAGCCCACGGGGAACTGCACCCATGCCTCGCCGATTGGCTCGGCGCCGCATTCGTAGTTCTCGAGCTTCGAGAAGTAGGGGCGCGCGGGCCGCAGGACGGAGGCCGCGACGAGCGACACCACGGCGAACGCCACGATGAGCGCCAGAAAGATCATCACGGGCAGATACCCGGTCACGTGCGCGCCTCCTGAGAATGTGGAAAACCGCGCGGAGCATAGCACAGGCCCTGTGCGCAGTGTATCACGCGGATGCATCAGCACCCGGCCGGGCGCCCCGTTCTGAACCAGGGACCCTAGCGAGGCGGGACGATCCAGAGCGAGAGCACGTGGGTGCGCTCGGGGCCCTTGAAGTTGGCGACGCGCGCGGGCTGCCAGACGCCGATCGGGAAATCGTGGGAGACGATGCGCGAGCCGGGCTTGAGCTGGGACAGGAGCTTGGGCTTCAATCGCAGGTTGACGTCGGGCGACAAATACATCGTGACGACGGTCGCCGCGCTGATGTCGGCCTCGAAGATGTCCTGCAGGAGGAAGCGCGTGTTCTCCGCAACGCCAGCGCGCCGGGCGTTCTTCGCTGATTCGGCCACGAGATCCGGATCCAGCTCGATCCCCACCCCGCGCGCCCCGAAATCGCGCGCGGCCGCGATCACGATGCGCCCGTCGCCCGAGCCCAGGTCATAGACCGTATCGCCCGGGCCCACGCGGGCGAGCCTCAGTATCTCGACCACGACCTCGGGCGGCGTCCGGACGTCCGGCACCTCGACGCCGGGCACGCGCGCGCAGCCTGCGGCAAAGCCCAGCCAGAGGCCGGAGCACGCCGCGAGAAGCTTTCGGTTGCGGCTCATGAGAGGGATCCTACCCTATCGGCAGGCTTGACGCCGCCCGCGCCCGGCCCTACAGTCAGCCCGCTTCGCGGGAGAGAGAAAGGAGCACGACATGGCAATGGCCAAGGACGGGTTCGAGGCGCTCACGATCGGACGCCGCGTCACCTTCAGCAAAACCATCTCGGAATCTGACGTCTACCTCTTCGCCGGCATCACCGGAGATCTCTCGCCCAACCACGTGGACGAAGAGTACATGCGCAAGACCAAGTACGGCCGGCGCATCGCCCACGGCGCGCTCGCCCTCGGGCTCATGTCCAACACCTCGACGAAGATCCTCGAGGGGCTGGCGGGCACCTGGGTCTCCTACGGCTACGACAAGGTCCGCTTCCCCGCCCCGCTCTTCATCGGCGACACGGTCACGGTCGACTACGAGATCGTCGAGCGCGACCCGGTCCAGCGGAAGACCTTCGCGCGCGTCACCTGCACCACCCAGCGCGGCGACGTGGTGTGCGCGGCGACCCACATCCTCAAGGGCGTCGAGTGAGCGAGCGCCCGGCGCTCAGCGTCCTCGCGGGCGTCCGCGTCCTCTCGTTCACCCAGTTCCTGCTCGGGCCGTCGGGCGTCCAGTTCCTCGCCGACATGGGCGCCGACGTGGTCAAGATCGAGCCGCCGGGCGGGACGCTCTGGGAGCGGCACTGGTCGGGCGCCAATCTGTTTCTCAACGGCGTCAGCGTCTTCTTCCTCCTGGCGCACAGGAACCAACGCAGCCTGACGCTCGACCTGAAGAAGCCCGAGGGCCTCGCCGTCGCACGCAGGCTCGTCGAGAGCGCGGACGTGCTCGTCCAGAACTTCAGGCCGGGAGTCATGGAGCGCTTGGGGCTGGGCTGGAACGACGTCTCCAAGATCAACCCGCGGCTCATCTACGCCTCGGCCTCGGGCTACGGCGAGTCGAGCCCGTACCGCGACAGGCCGGGGCAGGACCTTCTCATGCAAGCGTTCTCCGGCCTCGCCTCCATTTCCGGCCGCGCGGACCAGCCGCCGACGCCCGTCGGCACGGCCGTCATCGACCAGCACGGCGCGGCGCTGCTCGCGATGGGCGTGCTGGCGGCGCTCCTCGAGCGTGCGCGCACCGGCAAGGGCCTCCAGGTCGAGGCCAGCATGCTCAAGGCCGCGCTCGATCTCCAGATCGAGGTCGCGTCGTATCACCTGAACGGCGCGCGCCTCGAGAAGAGCCCGACCGGGCTCGCGAGCATGTTCCACCCGCCGCCCTACGGCGTGTACGCGACGCGCGACGGGCACATCGTGCTCTCCATGTCGCCGCTCGGCGCGCTGGCGCGCGCGCTCCCGCTGCCCGCGCTCGAGCCCTACGTCGCCGTCACGTGGAACTTCGAGGCGCGCGAGGCCGTCGCCCGGCTCATCGACCCCGTCACACGCGAGCGCACGACGGCGGAGTGGCTCGAGCGCCTGGTGCCGCAGGGCATCTGGGCGGCGCCCATCAATACCTATACTGAGACCTTCGCCGACCCCGCCGTGCAGGCGGCCGACGCCGTCGAGGAGATCCAGCATCCCGTGGCGGGGCCCGTCAAGCTCCTCCGCTTCCCGCTCGAGCTCTCGACCGGCCGCGCGGCCATGCGGCGCCCGCCGCCCATGCCGGGCCAGCACACGGACGAGATTCTGCGCGAGTCAGGCTACAGCGAGGAGGAGATCACGCGCCTGCGCGCCACCGGCATCTCGTAGGGGTCAGGTCTTGCATTACGACATTTCTACTTTCATCAGCGTATCTCGCCGAGTACATCTTGAGCAACGCACCAGCGTGGCGGTACGGTCGAGCTATGGCACGGCCGCTTCGCTTGGCCTTCAAGGACGCGCTCTATCATGTCACGGCCCGCGGCAACGGGCGCCAGCCCATCTTCGAGGATGACGCAGACTGCGAGAGCTTCCTGGCGGTGCTCGCCTCCACTGTCGCGCGGTACCACATCCTGTGCCACGCGTACTGCCTGATGGGCAATCACTACCACCTCCTGCTGGAAACTCCCGAGGCCAATCTCTCCCGCGCCATGCGCCAGCTCAACGGAGTGTACAGCCAGCGCTTCGCCCGCCGGCACGAGCGCCCCGGGCACGTACTGCAGGGGCGGTTCCATGCCCAAGTGGTGGACCGGGATGCTTATCTGCGCGAGGTCTGCCGCTATGTCGTACTCAACCCGGTGCGCGCGGGCCTCGTCACCCATCCCGGACGGTGGCCCTGGAGTAGCTACCGCGCCACGGCGGGCGAGGCGCCCGTGCCCACGTTCCTGACGGTGGATTGGGTGTTGTCCCTTGGCGACACGCCCGTCCGCGCGCGGGCGGAGCATCGGTACCGGCAGTTCGTCGAAGCGGGGCTCGCGGAGACAGCCGATCCGCTGGAGCCCCTCAGCTCGCGGCTTGTGATGGGTGACGCCGATTTCTTGGCTCGCCTGCGTGAGCGAGCTCCGGACGCCGCCACCCTCGTCGAGGTACCGCGGGCGCAGCGTTTCGCCCTGCGTCCACCGCTGGCCGCGCTCTTCACAAACGTCACGTCCAAATGCGACCGCGATGCGCGATGTGCCCTCGCAGTCCATGAGCACGGCTACACCATGAAGGAGATCGGAGAGTTCCTCGGCGTGCACTACGCGACGGTGAGCCGTGCCCTGTCGCGGAGCGCTGAGTACCCCGTCGCGTCCAGCGTGTTGGATTTCAAGACCTGACCCCGGGTGCGAGCCCGAACACGTGGGCCAGGAGGAGCGACTTGACGTCGGTAGCCCGCACGACATCCGCGGGAACGAGCCCGGCCTCGCTCGAGATCAGCACGGGACCGGCCTCGGGGGTCTCGGGGAGCCGGCCGTGGGAGCCTCGCACGAGGCTCGCGTCGAGCGGGATCACGTCCATGAGGTACCGGAACCCGGCCGCCTTCCTGAGCAGCGTCCAGCCCACCTTGAGCTTGGGGGCGCGCAGCGCCGGATCCAGGAATAGCTCGACCGGATCGTAGCCGGGCTTGCGGTGGATATCGACGGTGCGCGCGAAGTCCGGCGCCACCTGGTCGTCGAGCCAGTAGTAGTAGGTGAACCAGCGGTCGCGGGCGGCGAGCGCCACCAGCTCCCCCGAGCGCGGGTGATCGAGCCCATGTGCGCGCTTCCCCTCGTCGTCGAGCACGGCCGCGACGCCCGGGAGCGCCTCGAGGAGCCGCTTCACCTCGGCGACCCGCTCGCGGCGCCGCACGTAGACGTGCGCCACTTGGTGGTCCGCGACGCAGAAGGCCTCGGACGCCCCGGCGTCCAGGAGCTCTCGCCCGAGCTCGGTCCTCACCCGGATGAGCCCGGCCTCGCGTAGGGCGCGGTTCGGATGGACGGGACCCCGGACCTCCGTGATGCCGTACTCCGAGAGCACGACGACCCGGGCCCCGTCGCGCCGCACGTGCCGGATCAGCTCGCCGCAGAGGGCGTCGATGGCGCCGAGGTCTTTCCGGAGATCGGGGTGGCGGGGACCTAAGCGCTGCAGGTTGTAGTCGAGATGCGGCAGGTAGACGAGAGTGAGCGTCGGCCGGCGCGTGTCGTAGACGTGCAGCGCGCAGTCGGCGATCCACCGGCTCGAGGTGATGTCCGCCGTCGGTCCCCAGAAGTTGAACAGCGGGAAGGTGCCGAGCCGCCCCTGGAGCTCCGCGCGGAGCTCGGGCGGCTCCGTGTAGATGTCGGGGAGCTTCCGCCCGTCCGCCGGGTACATGGGCCGCGGCGTGACGGCGTAGGTGGCGGTCGAGTACATGTTGTACCACCAGAAGAGATTCGCGCAGGTGAAGGCCGGATCGCGCCGGGCGGCCGTCTCCCAGATTTTCTCTCCAGCCACGAGCCGGTTGGACTGTCGCCAGAGCCAGACTTCCCCCAGGTCGCGGAAGTACCAGCCGTTGGCGACCGCGCCGTGGTCTCTCGGCGGGAGCCCCGTGGTGAAGGTGGACTGGACGGAGCAGGTGACGGCGGGCAGGACGGGCTCGAGCGGCCGCGCGCATCCCTCCCGGCTGAGCGCCTGGAGATTCGGTGTGGCGTCGCCGAGAAGGTCACCGGTCAGGCCGACGACAAGCAGGGCGACGGTCCGGTGCATGATGCCCCGGCGTCAGCGCTTCACGATGGGCTGCTGGCCCCGCAGGACCGAGTTCCCCTCCCACAGCTGCGTCTGGTCTATTGCCGGGCTGTCCGCCGCGGGGCCGAGGTCCAGTCGGCCGCTCTGGCTGAAGAAGGCGACGGGGTTCTCCCACACGATCCGCTCGATGTCCGCCTCGGAGATCCCGCTCTCGCGCATGAGGGCGGCGGTCTTGGGGACCTTCAGCGGGTCGCTCACGCCCCAGTCGGCCGCGCTGTTGATCAGGATCCGGTCTGGACCATATCGCTTGACGAGGGCGACCATGCGCGGCTCGTCCATCTTCGTGAAGGGGTAGATGGAGTGGCCCGCCCAGCACGCGCTCTCGAGCACCAGCGGCAGCGTCTCCTCGGTGTTGTGGTCGATGAGCGCCCGCTCCTCGGGGAACCCCACCTCCCGGATGAGCGCGAGGCTCCGCTCGGTTCCGCGCTTCTTGTCGCGGTGGGGCGTGTGGATCAGCACCGGCAGGTCGAACCGGATCGCCAGCTCGAGCTGCGCGGCGAAGTACTTGTCTTCCTCCGACGTCATGTCGTCGTAGCCGATCTCGCCCACCGCCACGACTCCATCCTTGGAGAGGTAGCGGGGCAGCAGGTCGATCACGCCCTGGGCGATCCGCGCGGAATTGGCCTCTTTCGGGTTGAGCGAGAGCGTGCAGAAGTGGCGGATGCCGAACTGGCTGGCGCGGAACCGCTCCCAACCCAGCAGCGAGGCGAAGTAGTCCTCGAAGGAGCCCACGTGCGTGCGGGGCTGTCCCATCCAGAACGATGGCTCCACGACGGCTGCGATGCCCGCCCCGGCCATGGCTTCGTAGTCGAGCGTGGTCCGGGACGTCATGTGGATGTGCGGATCGAAGAGCTTCATGGTTGGTCTCCCCTGTCTCCGGTGAGTCGGCCCCCTGTGAGTCGCCCAATGTCCGGCGGAACGCTCCGCCCGGCCGCCCGCCGCTCGCTCGCGTAGTCGGCGGCCATCCGGCTGAGCTCGGAAGTCACGCGGCCGTCGCACCCAATGATCCGCGCCAGCGCGACCCCCGTAAACAGCGCCTTGAGAACCATCTGGTTGAAGTTGAGCTCTGGGAAATGACGCGCCGGATACGGGTTCTCACACGCGATCGCTTCGAAGAGCGGCTGGATATGGCTCCGGCACGCGTCCACGGCGATCTCGAGAAATCGCTCCGGCGCGGGCAGCAGGGGCAAGGCCCGCAGCACGGCCTGCCGCTCGGCGCCGTCACCCTGGCGGTAGCATTCCTCCACAAGCGCCTCCAGCTCGGCCTCGGGCCAGTGGGCGGCCGCCGCGACGAGCAGCGCGACCCGGCCGAGCTCGTCCGCTCCCCAGGTCCCGATCGGCCAGCTTACGCCGGCCCCGGCCAGCCGCGCGATCTCCTCCTCGGTGGGCGCGAGGCGGGCCCGGCCGAGCCGTCGGGTCGCGGCCGTGAAGGCCTCCAGGAGCGCACCGCGGTCCGGCGCGGCCCCGAACGCCGCGGACGTCCGCGCGAGCCACTCACGGGACGCCGTCTCGGTCCTGCGCTCCACGAGCTCCCGAAGCGCCTTTTCCACCTGCGATGAAATCAGCGTCACCAAGCGGCCCTCCGTTCCCGTCCCAACGACTCCGCGTCCCTCTCGCATCGAAGGCGCCTGTCCCGGTCCCGCGCGCGCTGAGCATAGCCGAGGGGGGAACGCGACCGCAAGCGCCTTGCCGAGTCCGTTTGACACCCGGCTCCCGCGCTTGCTAGCGTCTGTGTCGTGGAGAGACAGCCCGCGTGAGTTGGAGCGTCTACCTCCGGCTCGGTCGGATTTCCAACCTGCCGACGGTCTGGACCAACGTGCTGGCGGGCGTCGCGCTCGCGGGCGTCTCCGTCGGCCCTGGTCCGCCGGCGCTTCTCGCCCTCGCCCTCTCGCTCTTCTACATCGGGGGCATGTATCTCAACGATGCCTTCGACCGGGAGATCGACGCGCGGGAGCGCCCCGAGCGCCCCATCCCGGCCGGACTCGTGAAGGCGACGACCGTGTTCGCCGCCGGCTACGGCCTGCTGGCGGCCGGCCTCGCGGCGCTGGCGGCGGAGGCTGCCTGGACGGGCCAACGAGGATATGCCTCCACGATCCTGTCCGGGTTCATCCTGGCGGCGCTCATCGTCTTCTACGATGCGCGCCACAAGGCGAATCCGTGGAGCCCACTTCTGATGGGGCTATGCCGCGTGCTCGTCTACGCGACCGCTGCGCTCGCCGTCGCCGGAGGTCTCGGGGCGCCGGTGGTGATCGGCGCAACCGTGCTCCTCTCGTACCTCATCGGGCTGACCTACGTGGCGAAGCAGGAGAACCTGGCCGCGTTTCGAAATCTCTGGCCGCTCTTGTTCCTCGGCGCGCCGTTCGCGTACGGGATCCCGGCGCTGACCCGCGGCGGCGTCGGGGCCGCGCTCTACCTGGGCTTCCTCGCCTGGGTCGGCTACGGCGTCTGGCTCCTCGTGCGGCCCGGGCGTGCCAACATCCCCCGCGCCGTCGTGAGCTTCATCGCCGGGATCTCGCTGCTCGACGGCCTTCTCATGGCCGGCGCGGGAGCGCCCGGCGCCGCCGCGTGGGGCGCGGGCGGCTTCGGCCTCACCCTCCTGCTCCAGCGCTACGTGCGGGGGACATAGGGGGACCGCTCAGGGCTACTTCCCTCCCGCCGCCCGGGCCTGGTCGCCCAGCGACGACATGAAGGCGATGACCTTCCACAGCTCGGGGTCGGACAGACGACCCTTCCAGCTGGGCATGGCGAAGATGAAGGAGATGCCGATCAACGACTTCATGACCAGGCAGGGGCGCATCCGCGAGGACGGGCGGGCGATCCGGGACATGTACCTGATGCAGGCCAAGACGCCCGACGAGTCGAAGAGCGAATGGGACCTGGCGAAGATCGTCGCGACGATTCCGGGCGACCAGGCGTTCCGCCCTCTTGCCGAGGGGGCTGCCCGCTCGTGAAGAAGTAGTCACGCCATGAAAGGGAGCCTCGCGCGCGTCCTGACCACGCATGCCGGCAGCCTACCCCGTCCCGACGATCTCATCGATGCTGCGCCGAACGACCCCCAGCTACTGACTCGCCGTTCGCCGCAGCCCGAACGTGAGCACCAGCGCCAGCACGTTGGAGAACATCATCACCGCGAACGCCAGGTCGTAGCCGCCCAGGCGATCGAAGGCGGCGGCGCCGAGATAGGCGCCGATGCCGCCGAACATGTGGTGCACCATGATGATCAGGCCGGTGAGGGCGCCGAGGCTTTTCGTGCCGAAGCTCTGCACCACGAAGATGACGGTGAGCGGCGCGGTGACCAGGAAGGTGGCGCCGAACACCAGGGCGAAGATCGCCACCGAGACGGTCGACTGGTCGACCAGGATCAGTACGAATGCGGCGAGTCGGGCGACGAACGAGGCCACCGTCGGCCACACCGGTCCGGATCGGTCGCTCCACGCCCCGGACGCCACCACGCCGACCAGCGCGGTCAGTCCCATCAACGCCAGCAGATTGCCGGCGAGGAAGGCATCGAACCCGCGGTCCTGGGCGAAGGCGACCACATGGGTGGTGACGAAGAAATCATCGAGTCCGCACAGGGCGTAGACGCCGAGCAGAAGCCAGAATTGGCGCGTGCTCGCCGCCTGCCGGGTGCCGAGGCCGGCGGGCGAGGCAGCGGCCTGTGCGCCGCGGCTGCCGCCTGTTGCGGGGATCGCCAGCACCAGCAGCGGCACCAGCACCAGATGGGCGATGCCGAGCCAGAAGAACACCGAACGCCAACCGATCGCGACCAGCACCGCCGCCAACGCGGAGATCACGACGAGCTGACCGACGCTCATGCCCGAGCTGACGACGGCATTGGCGAGTCCGGTGCGGCGGGGAAACGCCCGCGTCACCATCACGCCCACCGGGATGATCGAGGCGGCGCCGTTGCCGATGGCGAACACCACGCCGTAGAGGATGAGCGCGTGCCAGGGCGCAGCCATCAGGCTCATCAGGCCGATGCCGACCCCGGCGATAGCGAGCCCGCCGCCCAGCACCAGGCGCGGGCTCATGCGGTCGGACAGGCGCCCGGCGACATACATGCAGGCGGCCGAGACGATCTGGAACAGCGCCACTGCGATGCCGAGCTCGCTGCGCCCCCAGCCGAATTCCTCGACCACCGATTTCAGCGTCAGCCCGATGGCGAAGCGGGCGCCGCCGCCGATGAACAGCACGCAGAAGCCGGCGGCTAGCACCATCGTGGCGCTGGTGATGACGGTTCGTGTGGCCACGGTCAATCCTTCACGGTATCTACATAGTGATCGGAATCGACGACGGTCTCGATCACGGTCGGCCCCTTGGCGACGAACGCCTGCGTCACCGCCGCGGCGAGTGCCTCGGCGCTGCGCACGCCGCGCGGAGCGCAGATAACATAAGACCCGTTCTCAGTCATGACCCACCTCGCCCGAGGGTCCCTCCTCGGGACCTGCCTTGTCACAGTGCGGATAAACTCCCCTCCCATCTCGGGCCGATCCTGCCTGAGCGGGGAACAGAGGTTGAATCGGGATTTTGAATCATAGGGTGGGAGCCCCCCGCTCGGTCGTGAGCTTCATCGCCGGGATCTCGCTGCTCGACGGCCTGCTCATGGCCGGCGCGGGAACGCCCGCCGCCGCCGCGTGGGGCGCGCGCGGCTTCGGCCTCACCCTCCTGCTCCAGCGCTACGTGCGGGGGACATAGGGGGATTACTCGGGACTACTTCTCCTTTGCCGCCCGGGCCTGGTCGCCCAGCGACGACATGAAGGCGATAACCTTCCACAGCTCGGGGTCGGACAGACGGCCCTTCCAGCTGGGCATGGCGCTGCCGGGACGCCCGGTTATGAGGGTAACGTAGACGAATGTCGGATCGAGGTAGGCTTTGCCGACCAGGATCGGGCCATCGAAGCCTTCCTGCCCATCCACGCCGTGGCAGCGGCCGGCGCAGCGCAGGTTGAAGAACGCCCGGCCCTCGGCAATCATCGCGGGCGATTTTAAGTTCGACGGCGGCTTGAACTCCTGGGCCTGTGCGATGAATGGGAGCGACACCAGTCCGACGAACGCCGCCACGAGCCACCGCCGCATCGTTTTTAAAATGGCGCCGGGGGCGGGGCCCCCGGCGCCTCGGCGTCGAGTCACTCAGTTCGCGGGCACGATCTTGTAGATCCGGTCATTGGCGCGGCCGGGCGCGGTATTGTCCGAAACCAGCACGTAGAGCTCGCGGTCCTCGTCCTGGGCGAAGCCCAGCACGTAGGAGTGGAAGTTCATGTTCGTCACCTCCACGTCCTCGATGGCCCACATGGCGCCCGCCTGCCCGGGCGGACGGGCCACCAGCAGCAGCCCCTGGGGCTGGGTGAAGGACTTGCTCCAGTCGCCGAAGACATACGATCCCGCCAGGTTCGGCATCGCCTTGCCGCGATAGACGAACCCGCCGGTGACGGAGATGCCCTTGCCTTCCTTGATCACGTTCATGTTGCCGTACTCGATAATGGGCATCAGCAGGCCGGTCTTGTCGCAGGTCTGCGGGGCGCTGGGGTTGCTGGGATCGTCAGGATTGAAGCAGTGCGAGCCCTCGATCCGGTTCCAACCGTGGTTGCCGCCCTTCTGGATCAGCTTGACGCTCTCCCACGTGTTCTGTCCCACATCGGCTCCGAACAGCTCGCGCTTGCCGCCCGCGTCGAAGGACATCCGCCATACGTTGCGCAGGCCGTAGGCCCAGATCTCCGGCAGCGCGTCGTTCTTGCCCACGAATGGATTGTCCTTGGGGACGCTGTAGGGAGCGCCCGAGTCGACGTCGATGCGGAGAATCTTGCCCAGGTTCACCTTCAGGTCCTGGGCATTGCCGATCTTGGGCGTGTGGCCGATGGCCACGTCGTTGGCCCATCCCCCGTCACCGGTGGAGAAGTACAGGTAGCCGTCGTCGGGGCCGAACAACAGCTCGCCGCCATTGTGGTTGAACTGGGGCTTGTCCCAGAAGTAGACGATGCGCTCGGTGGACAGGTCCGCCTTGTTCGGGTCCGTCTTGGACACGCGAAACTCCGACAGGTAATTCGTGCAGCAGTACAGCAGGCGCGGGCGGCGCGCCGCGTCGGTGCGGACGGGGGCGGTGTACACCACGTAGAACTTGCCGTTGTCCTTGAACTTGGGGTGGAAGGCCAGCCCCAGCAGGCCCCGCTCGTCGAACTCCCAGTCCAGCTTCACCATCTTCTTGCTCAGATCGATGAAGGGCGTGGGGCGCAGCTTGCCGTCCGGCATCATGATCTGAATCGTGCCGGATTGCTCCACGATGAAGAGGCGCTTGCTCCCGTCCGGCGGGTTGAGCATCACCAGGGGATGCACCAGCCCGTCGGCAAAGAGCTGCAGCTTCACCTTGACAGCCGCCGAGGCCGAACCGACCCACAGGCCAAGCACCAGCACTGAGACCACCATCGTTGTCAGTCTTCGCGTCATAAGCTCCCCCTTTTGGCGCCCTTGTGTGACTCCCTGAAGTGAATGGGGCGGTATCCTATCACACGCTTTTGGCTGGTGTCACGCGCCCAGGTTCACTCCACCGCCGAGGGCAAGGGCTCGACCCGTCCCGACGGCTCGTCGGCGGCGACGGCAACCGGCTCGGCGCGGACGCGGCGCATGAGCGGGATGGCGAGCGGCAGCACGGTGAAGAGGACGGCCAGCATCCAGAAGTCGTCGGCGTAGGCCAGTACCTGCGACTGCGCCACGACATCGTGGTAGAGCATGGCGACCGCCTGCTTCTCGGCGGTGAACGAGTCGGCGCCCTGCGCGGCGAAGTGGGCCGTCCACGCTTTGAGCCGGGCCGCCGTCGCGGGGTCCCAGACGTTGACGTGGGCCGCCAGCACCGACTGGTGCCCCTGGCTCCGCCTGGTGAGGAATGTCGTCGCCAGTGCCACCCCGACGCTGCCGCCCAGGTTGCGGAGCACGTTGAAGGCCGCCGTGGCGTTGCCGAGCTTCTGGCGGTCGATCGTGGCGAGCGTGAGTGTCACGAGCGGCACGAAGATGAAGCCGAGCCCCAGGCCCTGGAGGAAGCGCGGCGACGCGAGCGACCAGTAGTCCACGGTCAAGGTGAGATGCGACATCATGAAGAGGCTCACGGCATTGATGACGCAGCCGAGGGCCACGAGGAGCCGCTGGTCCATCCGGGTCACGAGACGCCCGGCGATGACGAGCGAGATCAGGTTGCCCACGCCTCCGGGACCCAGCACCGAGCCCGAGTTCCAGGCGTCGTAGGCGAGGAGCTTCTGCGTGTACAGCGCCACCAGCAGCATGCTCGAGTAGAGCCCGAGCCCGACCATCATGACGAAGACCGAGCCCGTGGCGAAGTTGCGGTCCGAGAATACGCCCAGGTCCAGGATCGGCTCCCGCGCCGTCAGCTCGCGGATGACGAAACCGACGAGCGCCGCGAACGCGATGACCGACAGCCCCACGATCAGGCCCGAGTCGAACCAGTCCTCGTGTTCACCGCGATCGAGGACGAGCTGGAGGCAGCCGAAGCCCACCACCATCAGCACGAGCCCGAGCGCGTCGATGCGCCCCGGCTTCTTCAGGTACTCGGGGTCGAAGAGGAAGGTGCTGATCATGAAAAAGCCCAGGAGCCCGATCGGCAGGTTGATGTAGAAGATCCAGCGCCACGACCAGTTGTCGGCGATCCAGCCGCCGAGCGTCGGGCCGAAGATCGGCCCCATCATGATGCCGACGCCCCAGACCGCCATGGCGAGCCCGCGCTGGCCGAGCGGGAAGATCTCCCAGAGGATGGCCTGCGACAGCGGAATCAGCGGGCCGCCGCCGATGCCCTGGAGGATGCGCGCGATGATGAGGAAGGTCAGGTTCGGCGCGAGGCCCGACAGGAATGAGCTGACGGTGAAGAGCGTGGTGCAGAGCAGGAAGAAGCGGCGGCGGCCGATGAAAGCCGCGAGCCATCCCGTGGCGGGAATGATGATCGCGTTGGCCGCGAGGTAGGAGGTCAGGACCCAGGTCACCTCCTCGAGGCCGGCCGAGAGCGAGCCCTGTATGTGCGGCAGCACCACGTTGGTGACGCTGGTGTCGAGGATCTGCATGATGGTGACCATCATCACGGACAGCGTGATGAGCCACTTCTGCGCTCCCGGGAGATTGGCCCACGAGTTCATCGCGCTAGCGGAGCTTCACGGTGACGACGGCGGACATGCCTGCGCGCAGCGTGTGGGGGTTGCCGAACTCCCCGGGGTCGAGCCTGATCTTGACGGGCAGCCGCTGGACCACCTTGACCCAGTTGCCGGTGGCATTCTCCGGCGGCAGGAGCGAGAACCGCGCGCCCGTCCCGGCGGCGAGCGAATCCACCGTCCCCTGGAAGGTGCGGTCGGAGAACGTGTCCACGTGCACCTCGGCCTTCATGCCCGGCCGGATGCGCTCGAGCTGGGTTTCCTTGAAGTTGGCGATGACCCAAACATCGTGGAGCGGCACGATGGCCAGCAGCGGCTGGCCCATCTGGGCGACCTGCCCCAGCTCGACCGTTCGCTTGGAAACCACGCCGTCCACCGGAGCGCGCACTTCGGTGTACTGGAGCTGGAGCTCCGCGTACGCGAGGTCCGCCTGCGTCTGGGCCAGCGCCGCCTCGGCGCGGGCCACCTCGGCCTCCTTCATCGGGACTTGGTGCCGCTGGCTCTCGGCGCGGGCGAGCGAGCCGCGCAGCTCGGCCACGCGCTGCCGCGCCTGCTGGACGCCGAGCCGCCGGGAGGCGAGCGCGGCCTCGACCTGCTGCGCCTCGCGCTCGACCTGGATCTTCCGGCGCTCGAAAGCTTCGAGCGAGGCGCGCGCTGTGCCCTCGGCGGCCTCGGCCTGGTCATAGTCGCGCTGGGCGACCAAGCCCTGCTCGACGAGCTTGCGCTGGCGGTCCTTCTCGCGGACCGCCTGGACCGCGGTGGCCCGCGCGCCCGCCACGTCCGCCTCGGCGGCCGACGCCGCCGCGCGCTTGGCCTCGAGCTGGGCCTGCGCCTCCTCGACGGCCGACTGGCTCGCCGCTTCGGCCGCCCGCGCCCCTTCGAGAGCCCCGCGCGCCTCGTCGCCCTGCGCCACCGTCACCCCGCGCGTCATCGGCAGCTCGGATCGCAGGGCCAGCAGGGCCGCTTCCGCGACCTTCACCGCGGCGGCGGCCTGGTCGCGCTTGGCCCGGTAGTCGCGCGGGTCCACCCGCAGCAGGAGCTCGCCCGCCTTGACGGCCTGGTTGTCCTTGACGAGCATCTCGGAGATATTGCCCGAGACTTTCGAGCTGATGACCGTGACGGCGCCCTCGACGTAGGCGTCGTCGGTGCTGATCTGGGAGCGGGCCTGCCACCACACCCAGCCGCCGAACAGGAGGCCGGCCAAGCCGACCACGGCCGCCGCGCCGATGACGATCCGCCGACGGTCGTCGGGGATGCCGTTCATGCCGCGGCGGCCTTCGTCGCCTCGAGCGCCTCGCGCGCGACGGCCGCGGGGTCGCGGGCCCACGCCGCGGGGTTGGGCGCCTCGTACGAGCAGTAGCCCGCGTAGCCCCGGCGCTCGATGGCGGCGAAGAAATCCCTGAACGGCACGCTGCCCTGCCCCGGCGGCAAACGGTCAAGCGCCTGGCCGGGGACGAGCCCGCTTCGCGGCACGTCGCTGAACTGGACGTAGGCGATGTCCCCGCCGGGGACGCTGTCGAGGTCCTCAGGCCGCGCCCCGCTCCTGCCGAGGTGATAGGCGTCGAGCAGGAGCCCGACATGGGGATGCGCGGCCTTGGCGAGCGCCTCGCGCGCGCTCGCGAGCGTGTTGAACTGCTCGCACTGCGAGTTGAATTCGAGCGCGAGCCTGACGCCGTGACGCGCGGCGATGTCGCCCACCTCGCCGATGCTCGCCACCGCGCGCACGACGTCGCCGCGCCCCCGGTCCACCGGGCTCATGACGGTGCGGCAGTCGAGGGCCTTGGCCCAGCGGCACGACTCGTCGAAGGCGCGGAGCAGTTTGGCGCGCTCGTCGCCCTCGGCCCACATCCAGCCGAGCGCGACGCCAACGCAGGCCGTGGCGAGGCCGGACGATCGCACGCGGTCGAGCACGGCCTCGGCCGCCTGCCCCCGCTCGGCCGCTCGCGCGAAGTCCAGGCGGCGGAGCTCGACGGCCTGCCACCCGGTCTCGCGCGCGATCTCGAGCACGCGCCCGAGCGGCGTCGTGTCGAGGGTCCACGTGTGGAGCGCGAGCGGGTTGCGCATGGAAGCGCGAGGATTATACCG
This sequence comes from Candidatus Rokuibacteriota bacterium, assembly GCA_030647435.1. Classification (NCBI taxonomy): domain Bacteria; phylum Candidatus Rokuibacteriota; species Candidatus Rokuibacteriota bacterium. The sequence continues at coordinate 19,815 of JAUSJX010000107.1, read as the reverse complement.
CCGCGGCGCCCGGCGCCGGGGCAAATGAGGCTGCGGCGCTCAGCGCGTCGTAGGGGGCGTGGAAAGGCCAAGCCGGCGGCCCACCTGGGGCGGGCGCGGGAGCCGGTCGTGAGCCGTTTGGACCAGGCGCAGCCGCTCGAGGATCTCGGGCGCCATCGGCGCGCCCCGTCGCGTCTCCCCGCTGACGTGGAGCGACATCAGCTCGTTGGTCGCGGCGAGGTAGCCCTCCTCCGCGTGGTGCATCTGGTGGAAGTAGTGCAGGCGCTTGGCGTCGTGGCCGAGGAGCAGCGTGGTGAAGCGCAGCGGGTCACCCTCGCGGACCTCGCGATGGTAGGTCACGTGGGCCTCGAGCGCGAAGGTGGTCACGCGGGAGGCGCGTCGGTACGCCTCGTCGAGGCCGATCGAGCGGAAGAACTCGTCGGTGGCGAGATCGAACACCACCACGTAGTAGCCCATGTTCATGTGGCCGTTGTGGTCTATCCACTCGGGTCGCACACGGTTGCGGTACACGTCGAACGGCGCCCGGATGTCTCCAGTCACAGCGTCATCTATCATACGGGCTGCGGGCGCCTATCATACGGGGCGCGGGTGCCAGCCGCGAAGTCCCCAGACGAGGGAGCCCAGCGCGAGCAGCGACAGCGCCGCGGCGACCGCGCCCGTGGCGGCAAGCCCGCCCCACAGCCAGACGTAGCCGCCCATGAGAGCGCCCAGCATGCGCCCCGTGCCGGAGGTGGCGGCGAGCATACCCATCATGGTCCCGCGCGCGCCCGGCAGCACTTCAGTGAAAAGTCCCATGGCCGTCACCACGGTGAACTCGAAGGCGAGAAAGGCCAGGAAGAGCGCGGCGAGGGCCAGCGGGAGCGTCCGCGACACGGCCGGAAGCAGGAGATACGCCACCGCCGTCAGGGCGACGCCGCCCACGGCCGCGCGCACGAGGCCTACGCGATCGGCGAGGAACACGATCAGCGACTCGGCCAGGAGCTCGGCCGCGCCGATCACGATCGTCGCCGAGCCCAAGGCCGCCAGCGGCAGCCGGAAATCCCTCTCGAGCCAGGCGCCGTAGACGACGAAGAGCGAATCATTCGCCATGGTGAAGCAGACGCTGTAGCCGAGAGCTCCCAGCGCGGGGCGCCGCCCTACGAGAAGCCGCCACGCCTGGGTCAGGCCGATGCCGGCGGGCCCGGCCCCTCGCGCCGACGGGACGCGCGGCAAGAGAAGCACCAGGAGCGTGAAGCTCGCGGCGGCGAGCGCGGCCAGAAGGAGAAAGGGCGAGCGCCAGCCGAAGCGGCCGATGAGCCAGCCGATCAGCGGAATGCCCACGAGTGTGCTGCCCGCCCAGGCGAACTCGACGAGGCCGATGGCGAGCCCGCGCGTCTCCCAGGGGACGCGCGCGCCGACATACGCCTGGATCGCCGGGTCGAAGCAACTCTTCCCGACCCCGGCGAGCAGGAGCGCCACGAGCACCGTGGCGTAGATCGGCAGCGCCGCCGCCGCGATCATGCCGCAACAGAGACTTGCTAGGCCCACCAGCATCATCGCCCGCGGCCCCCACCGGTCGGCGAGCGGGCCCAGGAACGGGCCCAGGAGCCCCGCCCCCTGGTTGAGGGCGATGAGCGAGGTCACGCTGGTGAGCGGCACGTCGAGCCCTCGCGCCAAGGCCGGCGCGAAGGGATAGGCGAAGCGCCGCGCCGTGTTGAGGACAAGGCGCGCGAGCGCGGCCGCTGCCAACTCGACGACGAGCCGCCGCTGCGACGATGGACCGGTCAGAGCTCCAGACCCGTTCTACAGGTGCTTGGCCAGGAACTCCATCGTCCGCGTGCGCGCGAGCGCCGCGCTGGGCGCGTGGTAGGCGCCGCGCTCGTCGCAGTTGAAGCCGTGCCCCGCCGTCAAATAGACGTGCAGGGGCAGTGTGGGGTGCGCGGCGCGGATCTTCGCGTGGTGATCCGGCGGGATGGACTGGTCGGTCTCGCCGAAGTGGAAGAGGACGGGGCAGCGCGGTTTCTCGGCCGCGGTCTCGGCGATGCCGCCGCCATAGTAGCTGACGGCGCAGCTCACGCCATCGATGCGCGTGGCGGCAAGCCAGGCGAGCGTGCCGCCGAGGCAGTAACCGACCACGCCGACCTTGAGGCCCTCCGCGGCGAGCGAGCCGACGGCCGCGCGGATGTCCTTGATCATGTCGTTGATGTCGATCTTGCCGCGGACGCCGCGCCCGCGCTCGATGTCGGCGGGCTGGTAGCCGGTCTCGAAGCCGCGCTCGGCGCGGTCGAAGATGGCCGGCGCCAGGGCGACGTAGCCATCCGCCGCGAACCCGTCTGACACCTTCTTGATGTGGGAGTTGACGCCGAAGATCTCCTGGATGACGACGAGGCCGGCCTTGGGCTTGCCCGCTGGCGCGGCGCGGTAGGCGGAAAGCAAGTGGCCGTCCTCGGCCTTGAGCGTGACCATCTGACCTTTGCTGTGATCCATGTCGCGATCCTCCGGGGGCCGCCCTGCGGCGGGCCCGCGTTCAGGGGTGGGAGCAGGGTGCGGGCGCCATCTTACCTCAGCCGCCGCGGCGGCGCCCGAGCGGCACGCGCGCGAGCTCGTCGTACAGGTGAACGGCCGCGCGCATGCACTTGAGCCAGTCGCCGAGATGCAGGCTCTCGTTCTCGGAGTGCGCGTTGGTCGCGGGGTCTTCCACGCCCATGAGGAGACAGGGCACGCCGCCCAGCACGCGGGCGAACGGGCCGACGAAGCCGATGGAGCCGCCGCAGCCGATCATCGCCGCCTCGCGGCCGAAGCCGGCCTTGAGCGCGCGGCGAGCGGCCTCGAACGCTTCGCCCTCAGGGTCCGTCGTCCACCAGGGCGCAGTGCTCGTCAGTCGCGCGGTCACGCGCGCGCCCTGGGGCGGCCGGCTGGTCAACTTGCGGCCGAGAAGCCGGCCTGCCTCGCGCGCGTCCATCCCTGGGACGGTCCGAAGCGACAGCCGCGCCCGCGCCGCTTCGATGATCTGGTTGGAGGAGCCCAGGAACGGCCGCGCCTCGAGCGCGATGACGGTCAGCGCCGGGCGAGTCCATAGGCGCTCGTAGACCGAGAAGCGCTTCTCGCCGCCGAGCCGTACGCCGGGAAGCATCCCGGCCTCCTTCTTGTACTTGGCCTCGTTGAATGGCAGGGCGCGGATGCGGCCGAGCTGCTTGGCGCTGGGCTTGGCGACCTTCTTGTAGAGGCCCGGCACATCGAGCGAGCCGTCGGCCTTGGTGAGATCGGCGATCAGACGGCAGAGAATCTGGACGGCGTCGGGGACAGGACCGCCCCAGGCGCCGCTGTGCACCGGCTGCTTGAGGCAGGCGACCTCGACGTCCACCTGGCAGATGCCGCGGAGCTGGTAGGTCAGCGCCGGGATGCCCGTGTCGAAGTTCGCCGTGTCCGACAGCACGATGTAGTCCGCGGCCACGAGGTCGCGGTACTCCGTCAGGAAGCGGCCGAGGTTCTCCGAACCGATCTCTTCTTCGCCTTCAATGATGAACTTGACGTTGCACGGCAGCGAGCCCGCGGCCTGGAGGTACGCGGCGACGGCGGCCACATGGACCATGACGCCACCCTTGTCATCCGCGGTGCCGCGGCCGTAGAGCCGCCCGCCTCGCTCGATCGGCTCGAAGGGTGGCGAGAGCCACTTCTCCGGCCTGCCCGGCGGCTGGACGTCGTGGTGGCCGTACAGGAGAATCGTCGGCGCCCCCGGGCGCTTGAGCCATTCGCCGTACACGTAGGGGTGCACGCCCGGGATCTCGAGGACGCGAACATTGTCCACCCGCGCGCGGCGCAGGACATCGGCCGTCGCCTCGGCGGAGCGCCTGACTTCCTCCTTCGGGAAACCGTTCGCCGACACGCTCGGGATCCTCGACAGATCGGACAGCTCCCGCGTGAAGTCGCCCATGTGGGCGTCGAGATAGCGGAGCGCATCGGCGGCCATGCCGTTGGGCTTGCTCATTTTTTCCTTTCTTCCTTCCTTTCTTCCGCTGGATGACACCGGTCCGTGGCAATCTTATGCTATGAACGACCTCGCCATGCTCGCCGCCGCTCCCGCAGCCCTGCTCGTCCAGGCCCGCCAGACTCTGGCCGTTTCCGAATCCTCGGCCGGCGGGCTCATCTCTGCCGCGCTTCTCGCCATCCCGGGCGCCTCAGCCTACTACCAGGGCGGGGGCGTGATCTACACCCAGGGCGCGCGGCGCACGCTCCTCGCCATCCCCGACGAAGGCGTCAAGGGCATGCGGTCGAGCACCGAAGCCTTCGCGCTCCTGGCCGCCCGCACGATCCGCGAGCGCCTCGGGACTACCTGGGGCCTCAGTGAGACCGGCGCCAGCGGCCCGACGGGCAATCGCTACGGCGACGCCGCCGGCCACGCCTGTATCGCGATCGCAGGGCCCGTCGAGCGCGTGATCACGCTCGAGACGCGGAGCGCCGACCGCGTGGCCAACATGTGGGCCTTCACCCGCGCCGCCCTCGATCTCCTCTCCTCCTGCCTGCGCGAGGCGGCCGGCACTCAGCGGTAGCGCTGCACGAAGCGCCGGTCTATCCGGTCCTTGAGCCGCCACGCCCACGCGCCCTCGGCGGAGAGACCCCACTTGGACGCCACCGCCCGGCCGTCGCCCAGGTTGAGCAACGAGAGGAAATCGCGCTGGGGGCGGTACGGTCTGAACGCCCGCCTCGTCACCCGCGCCCGTAAGTTATACGCCAGCACGGGACCCTGGCGTACCGCATAGACCCCCGCCTTCGCGAGTCGAGGATCCGTGACGAGGCTCGCGCAGTCTCCGGTCGCGAAGATCTCGTCGTGGCCCATCGCCTGGAGCGAATCGCTCACCTTGATGAAGCCGCGCGGGTCCCGCTCGAGGCCTGAGCCGTCGAAGAGCGGCAGGCTCGCCGCCCCCGCGACCCAGATGAATCCGTCGCATGGAAGCCGCGTGCCGGCCTCGAGCGTGAGCGCATCCGCATGAGCCTCGGCCACCGCCGTCCCGCAGCGAATCGCGATGCCGCGAGCGCGGGCATTTTCCTCGATACGGCGCGCTGCAGAGCCCGGGTAGCCCGGCAAGACTCTCGGCCCGGCTTCGAGAAGCAGGACCGAGGCGCGGCGCAGTCCCAGGCGCTCGAAGCGCGCGCGGAAGGCGAACGCCAGCTCGACACCGCCCGCCCCCGCTCCCACGACGACGAGGCGAAAATCCGCCTGGCTTCGCGCGCGCTCGATGAGGGCGTCCACCGCCCGCACGAATTCCCCGATGGGCCTGGTCGGGAGCGCGTGATCTTTCACGCCGGGGCGGTCCCAGCCTGACACGGTCGAGCCCACGTCGAAGGACACCGTGTCGTAAGAGATCGGCGGCGCGCCCTCGATGTGAAGCCGCCGCGCCGACACGTCGAGCCCCGTCGCCCTCGCGCCGACCCACAGGGCGCCCGCCTTCCGCCCGAGCCCCTGCACGTCTATCTGGATGTCCTCGAGGGTGTACTGGCCGGCGACGAAGCCCGGCACCATGCCGGAGTACACGGCCATCGGGCGGTCTACCACGACGGTGAGCTCTACGCCGGGCACGGGCGCGCCCGCCCAATCGCGCAGGACTTCGACATGGCTGTGGCCGCCGCCGACAAGGACGAGCTCGTGGCGGGTCCGGGAGGAAGAATCGACCGTAGCTCAGCTCCCGGGGCGCCCGCCCCGGCCTTCCAACTCTTCCTGGATGATGCGGCGGAGGGTTCGCCGCGCCGTGGACATCACCCGGCGCCCGCCGAACCAGACGCCCGCGACCATTCCGAGGAGCGCGAAACCCATCGCGCCCCACTGGACCTCCTCGCGGTGGAGGTAGCCCTGCTCCTTGTGCTTGATGTCGCAGTCCTCGCGCACGCGCTCGACGTCGGGGAAGCCCGGGTGGATCTTGTTCGCGGCGCTCATGTTCCGGTAGGCGCGGTAGTGGAGATCGCGGATGTAGAGATCTACACCATGGTTCCAGAGCCGCGTGAACATGCTGTCACCCTTGGGCGCGACGCCCGCCTTGGCCGCGGCCTCCTGGATGGTCTCGACCGGGATCAGGAAATTGAAGCCCTGGACGACCTGCTCTCCCTGGAGCGACGTGAACGTCGCCGCGCCGATGACCTGGCCGCGGTCGTCGAAGACCGGGCCGCCGCTGTTGCCCTGGATGATGGCGGCGTCCGTCTGGATGACGCGCTGGCCGCCGATGTCCCGCTTGAAGCCCGAGACACGGCCGACCGTGATCGAGGGCTCGTATTGGGTGGTCCGGCTGAGCAGCTCGTGAGAGACCACGACGCCCGGAAAGCCGATGACGAACAGCGCCTGGCCCAGGTGCAGGTCCGTGCTGTGCCGGGCCATGCGGACGACGGGTAGCTCCTTGTCCTCGATCTTGAGGATGGCCACGTCGCGGCCGTGCTCCTTCTTCTGGTTCCCGGATGAATCCGGGGTGCCGCCGACGACGACGTAGGCGGGCGGGCTGTAGAACTTGACCTCCGCCGGGTAGGCCTTCCCGTTGGAGAGATGCACCTCGAGCGTCCGCTCGACGGCGAGGCCGCGACGGTTCTCGGGTGTGGCGGCAAGCGCCCGGATGCGCTGCGCCCGCGCGGGGCCCGGCAGGCCGTCCACCTCGGCGGCGCAGGCCGTCGCCACCGCCTTCTCGGCAAGCTCTGCCGCGAACGAGCTGTCGGCGCCTTCCTGGTAGGGCTGGATGACGTGGCCGTTCGTGACGATCCAGCCGTCGGGGTGGATGATGGACCCGCTCCCGAGCTCGCCGATCGCTCCCGGTCGGACGGTCGCGCTCGCCCCCGAGCCGCAGCGCACCGTCGCCGTAGCGCCGATCTTCACCGAGATCATGACGACCGCCGGCTTCGCGCGGAAGACGGCCGACTGGAGCTCGGCCTCCGTCGCGGCCTCCGGGGACGCCGGGTATCCCGCCGCCAGGAGCCACGCCGCCATGCCGATCAGTAGAGCGCTCATCGACCGTGACATATTCTCCTCCCCCGGTCTCCCCGGCTTGGATGCTCCGTCCGGAGCTCCAGGTTCGCAGAAATCGGAGGACAGGTCGTCAAGAATGTGTGAATTCAAGACCTGACCCCCCTAGCTGGCGCGAGACGAGATGCGCGTAGAGCCCGCCCTTGTCCAGCAGCTCGCGATGGCTGCCGGTCTCGGCCACGCGCCCGTCCTCGAGCACGATGATCCGGTCGGCGTTGCGCACCGTGGAGAGCCGGTGCGCGATCACCAGCGTCGTGCGGCTACGCGCGAGGAGATCCAGGGCGCCGCGGACCGCCTGCTCGCTGACCGCGTCCAGGTGCGAGGTCGCCTCGTCGAGGATCAGGACGGGCGCGTCCTTGAGGAAGGCGCGAGCGATGGCCACGCGCTGGCGCTCGCCGCCCGAGAGCTGCGCGCCGCGCTCGCCCACGACGGTGTCGAGCCCGTCGGGCAGGCCGGTCACGAACTCGGTCAGCGCGGCCTGCTCCACCGCCGCCGCCAGTAGGGCTTCCGTCGCCTCGGGGCGCGCGAGCAAGACATTATTCCGCAGCGTGTCGTTGAAGAGGTAGGTGTCCTGCGCCACGAGGGCAATCCGGTGGCGGAGGTCGTCCAGCCGGTACTCTCGCAGGTCGTGACCGTCCAACCGGACTGCGCCCTCGTCGGGATCCCAGAACCTGAGGAAGAGGCTGGCGACCGTGGTCTTGCCCGCACCCGAGGGCCCGACGAGCGCCACCGTGCTCCCGCGCGGCACCGCGAACGATACTTCGCTGAGGGCGCGCCGGCGGCGGCCCGGATAGGTAAAGCTCACGAGCGACATCTCGAGGGCCGGGCCGCGCGACACGGGACTCCCCAAGCGCACGCCGGCGCCGTCCTGCACGGGCACGGGCTCAGCGTGCACCGCGTGGACGCGCCGCGCCGCGCCCAAGGTATCGGCGAGCTGACGGCTCACCTGGGCGATCTCCCAGACGGGGACGAACGCGGACAGGGCGAGCAGCGTGAGGAGCGGAACGAGGGCGCTCTCGAGCCGGCCGACGACCACCAGCGCCGCGCCCGCGCCCACGACCGCGAGCCCGCCGAAACCGGTGGCCACCTCCTGGAAAGAGGTTTGCAGGGCCAAATCGTGGAGAAGCGGCATGCGCACCCGGAGGTACTCGAGCGCCTTGGCCCCGAACTCGTCGCCGCGCGCGCGCACGTGCCGGAAGGCGACGATCTCGCCCAGTCCCTGGACCGAATCCACGGCGTGGGCCGTGAGGTCTCCCGACACCTCGCGCGCCCGCGAGCCGAGCCTGTCGATGCGGGAGCGGGCGAGCACCGGCGTCAGCGCGGCCCAAGCCAGGAACGGAAGGAGCGCCACCGCCATCGGCCAGCCGAAGACCGCCAGCGTGACGAGGACGCCGACGGGCACCAGCACGGCGACGAAGGCGGGCGTGATGGTGTGGGCGAAGAAGTACTCGATCAGCTCGACGTCGTGCGTGGCGACCCCGACGAGGTCGCCTGTGCGCCGGCGGGTGAAGTAGGCGGGCGCGAGCGCGTCGAGCTTCCGGAAGATGTCGAGACGCATGTCGGTCAGCAGGCGATACGCCATGTCGTGGGCCAGCCACGACTCGAGCCAGTGCAGGATCCCCGCCAGCGGCGCCGCCAGCGCGAGGGCGACCAGCAGCCGGCCGAAGGGCATGCCGTTCTTCACCGCGCGGACGATCAGCGCGCTCAGCACACCGACGCCGATCAGCGCGACGACCCGGGCGACGCCGAGCAGGAACGTGAGCGCGAGGCGGGCGCGGTACCCGGCGACCATGCCGAGCAGGACGCGGATGAGCCGGGGCCAGCCCATCCCCTCGGCCCGCAGGATGGCGTCCACGGGCTCCGACGCGGGGGGCTCGGACGCGGGGGGCTCGGGCGCGGCGGACGCCGGCGGCTCGATCTCGAACGCGTCCGGCTCGGGCTCGAGGCCCGGCGCGGCGGGGGTCGCGGCGCGGCCGGCGCCATCCTGGGCCTGCGCGGCCATCAATCGGTGATACGCGCCGCCCCGGCCCATGAGCTCCGCGTGCCCGCCGCTCTCCACCACGCGGCCGTCGTCCAGGACGAGGATCCGGTCGGCGCCGATCACGCTCGAGAGCCTGTGCGCGAAGATCAGCGTGGTCCGGCCCTGCATGAGCCGGTCGAGCGCCTCCTGGATCACCGCTTCGCTCTCGGCATCCACCGCGGAGAGCGCTTCGTCCAGGATGAGGATCGGCGCGTCGCGCAGGAGGGCTCGCGCGATCGCGATGCGCTGGCGCTGGCCTCCGGACAGCCGGATGCCGCGCTCGCCCACGACTGTCTCGTAGCCCAGCGGCAGCCGCGTGATGAACTCCTCAGCGTTGGCCGCTCGGGCGGCGGCCCGGAGCTCCGCCGGCGTGGCGTCGGGCTTGCCCATGCGGAGGTTCTGCTCGACGGTGCCGTGGAAGAGATAGGTGTCCTGGCTCACCACCGCGATGAGACCGCGGAGCTGATCCAGCGTGAGGTCACGGAGGTCGCGGCCGCCGATCGTGACGCGGCCGCGCTCCGGGTCATAGAAGCGGAGGAGCAGCCGGGCGATGGTGGACTTGCCCGCGCCGCTCGGTCCCACGATTCCCACGCGCTCGCCGGCCGTGACCTCGAAGGAAAGGCCGTCGTGCGCCGCGCGGCGGCCGCCGGGATAGGAAAATGTCACGCCCTCGAAGGTCACGGCGGGCGCGAGCGATGCCGCGTCGCAGAGGGGCGTCTCGCGGTCGCGGACCAGAGGCTCGGCCTCGAGGATCTCGATGATGCCGCCCGCGGCGGAGAGGCCGAGCATGCCCTGATGGAGGACGACGCGGAGCTCGCGGAGCGGGCGGAACACCTCGATACCCAGCATCAGGATGACCAGGAGCGCGGTGAGACTCATCTCTCCCGCCTGGACTCGCCAGGCGCCGAGACCCAGCGCCGCCGCCGCGCCCACGGCCATCCCGGTGTCGGTGATGCCGCGGGCAAACGTGTTCGCCCCGAGCAATCCCATAGTCGTGTGGAAGAGGGCATTGCCCTTCTCTTCGAGCAGGCGCCCGCGCGCGCTGCTCTGGCCGAAGGCCTTGAGCGTGGCCAGCCCCTGGACGGAGTCGAGGAACTCCGCGCCGAAGGCGGCATAGGCCTTCTGGCGCGCGAGGCTCTGCCGGCTGTCCTTGCGGTGCCAGAGTGACGGCGCGATCAGCGTCACCACCGCGGCCGCGAGCAGGACCAGCGCGATGGGCAGGTCTACGAAGGCGACGAAGGCGAAGATGAGCGGCGGCGTCAGCGCGGCGACGGCGAGCTGCGGGAGATACTGGCCGAAGTAGACCTCGAGCTGCTGGACGCCTTCCACCATCGAGAGGATGACGTCGCCGGTGCGGGAGCGGGTGAAGTGGGCGGGGCCCAGCGCGGTGACGCGCTCGTAGATGGCCCGGCGGAGTGCCTGCTGCACGCGCGCGGCGGTGCGGTGCGCCGCCATGGCGCGCCAGTAGTCGAGGGCGCCCCGGAGCACGACCGCGGCCGCCGCCAGCGCCATGAGCGGCAGCAGCGAGCGCGGCGAATCGCCCGCGATGACGCGGCCGAGCAGCCATCCGAAGAGTGCCAGGCGCGCGATACCGGCGCCGACGGCCAGGAGGCCGAGCAGCACCGTGCCCGCGATGCGCAGCCGCCCGCCGCGCGTGAATGCCCAGAGCCGCCGGTCCAGGTACATAGGTGGGTCCCACCAAGATACACCGGGACGAAGCCGCGGCGGCGAGCCGAGGCGGGACGGCCCGGGGTTCAGCCCAGCCCGAGCGCCTTCCGGAGTTTGAGGCGCATGTAATCGCGGTGCCAGAACTGCGAGTACATGCTATCGAGCCACCTGTCGACCGCGAGCGCCAGCCATAGCGTGACCACAAGCCAGCCTATCAACCAGGGGTGATGCCACAGCGTCTTGAGCGCCAGGCCTATCCACTTCGAGCTGAAGATGGTATCCGCGACGTTCAACGCCACCTGCCGCCACGTGCTGGTCCCCTCCAGCGCGCCCATCACGAATCCCTGGAGCATGAAGAACACCGTGAGCAGGATGCCCCAGACGAAGAGCCAGTACGACCAGCGTCCCACGCGCAGCGTCGTCGCGGCGCGCCCGATGAGCGGCCCCTGCGGCCCGTGGTGGTCCCGCACGAGCTTGCGAATAGCGTCGGTCACCGCGGGCGGCTGAGACAGCGAGATCACTTCGGGATCCGCGGGGACGGACCCCGGCGCGTACCCCTCCGTGTTGCGCGCGATCCGCTCGAACACGCTCCGGTGCACCCGCGGCGTGACGCCGTTGTCGACGCAGAGCCGCTGGACGTCGCGCGGCAGCCACCGGTAGAAGACGCCGAGCCCGGCGCGCGAATCGTACATCTTGTCGTCCACATCCGTGTGATAGCGGTACATGAGCCGTTCAGCCGGGACGAAGCGAAGGTTGTGCGGCGGCGCCTCCGCCTTCGACATGATCCAGTCGAACGGGACCAGCGACACCCCCTGACGCGGATAGCCGCCGCCGACGTTCGAGTGCACCCCGGCGAACCACACCTGCTCGATGCGATTCGGGTCCACGGTCTTCGATTCGTCCCACAGCACAGGGCCGAAGCTCTCGCGCTCCTCGTCGAGCGCCAGGGCGTGGCACGCGTGCGCCACCGAGGCGTTCAGGGTGCGGTCAGGAAACTTGAACGCGTAGATTACGCGGTTCACGAAATCCGCCGCGAGAAGGGGCAGGCCGACCGCGTCGACGGTGTCCCACACGCCCATGAACTCGATGAGCTTGCCCTGCGCGCCGGGCTGGAACTCCGGAATCTCGACGGAAAAGGTCGACCGCAGCTCCGCGAGGCGGGCGGCGTCGAGCTTCTTGGTCTTGTGAAAAATCCCGGTCAGCCAGCTGTTGTACCCCCGGCGGTACTCGCGGTAGGCATCCTCGATACCGGCATCGAACTCGGCGTTCGTATGGTACTTCCCGAGATCCAGGATCCCGCACGCGTGAATGAGCCCCGCGAGCGTTCTGACGGTGAAGGCGCCCCGGCTGAACCCGAAGAGGAAGATCTTGTCGCCGGGCGCGTAGACGCGCGCGAGCTCGCCGTAGAGCTGCTTCACGTTGCGGCTCAGGCCCCAGCCGGTGGCGCCGGTCAGGATGCGCAACCACTTCAGCGATTCCGTCCCGACGCCGTCGTGATACAGGGCCGCCTGCGGCCTCAGATCCGGCGTGACCCTGTGGCCGGTCTGGTCCACCGCCTCGTAGAGCTTGAAGACGTTCGTCCCGCGGCCCTTGATGGTGGAGTTGCCGGTGCCGTCGGCGCAGATGACGATGTTCTTCATGGGCGTGCCCTCCCCCTGTGTCCCAATGGGCGACGAGTCTGGAGCGCGCCTCGCTCTCCTGTCAACACGATTCTTATCCTTACTGCGCGTACGGGTCCCCGTGGCCGGCCGCCCCGGAACTGTCGCTGTCCAGTGAAAATGTCCGGGTTAACTGTTCAGTGAAAATGTCACCCGTGCCAGGTCCGGTAGAGCTCGTGACTGCGACGCGAGAAGCCCGTGCGCCAGGGATGCGTGCGGGTCGGCCGCGCGGGAGGGCGGGGCGGCGCGGGCCTCGGCGGCGCTGAACGGGACGGCGGCGTGGGGCGCGCCCGCGCCCCCGAGCGGTGCGTCGGCACGGCGAGGGACTGCGTGACCCGCGGGCGCCGGGTCACGGCGCGCTGGCCGCGCCGGGGCCGCAGGACGAAGGCGGGGCCTGGACTGGGCAGGGTGGCCAGTACGTGGCCGTCGTGGAGCACGACGAGCCGGCCGTCGAGGAGTTCCCGGAGCTCGACGCGCAGGCCGGCCCAGCTCCGGTACCGCGGGCCCGGGGGCAGTTGCAGCCCGCGCAGCCCGAGGCGCACGGTGTGGTCGGCGGCCACGCGGCGGTGATAGCGACAGGCGAGGAGCAGCGGTAGCTCCCGCCGCGGGAGCCGCCAGGCGGGTTGGGGCCGCGCCGGCGGCCGGGCGAAGCGCCGGTTGTAGTCGGCGCGGAACGCGGGCAGGAAGGCGTTGGCGGCCTCCGGCGTGGCGATGCCCTGCAGGCGCAGTTCGCTGACGAGCCGATCCTGCAGGGTCTGCCACAGCCGCTCGATGCGGCCCGTGGCCTGGGGCGAGCCGGCGGGGATGAAGCCAAGGCCGAGGGCCTGCAGCATGCATCCGAAGTGGGTGGGGTCCTGGGCCCCGCGCAACTGTTCCGCGAGCGTCCAGTGGGCGTCGTTGCGCAGGAAGCCGTTGAGCCGGTCGCCGGAGAAGGCCAGCGGCAGGCCGTACTGGGTGGCGAGCGTGGCCAGCAGGGTGGTGTAGCCGTGCAGATCTTCGGTCGGGCGGACGTGCAGGGCGAGCACGGTGCCGGTGGCGTCATCGATGGCGCCGTGCAGACTCATGGCGGGGCCGCGGGCCTCGAGCCACGCGAAGGGGCTGGCGTCGAGCTGGACCAACGCGCCCATGCGGGCGCGGGGCTCGCGGCGGGCCCGATACTGCCGGGGCCGGCGCCGATGCTTGGCGGGCCGCCCCAGACTGGGGTCTTTCAGGGGGTCCTGGATACCCGCTGTATGGAGCCGCGTGATGCGAACCGGCGTTAATGTTTCCGATGGGCCGTTGTATGGAGGGGCTTTTGAGCCGGACCGGGAGTTTGTCGGGAAATTTTACAGGCGCTCCGATGGCCGCTTTATGAGTTGAAATGTATATGAATCAAAGAGATAGACAAAACGAGCGCGTTTAGATCGTCTTTTGGGACCGATATTTGCCAAGGTTGTTGTCAGAAAATTTAACAAAAGTTGTGGCCGCGACCGGGCTCTATGTATAAGCCATTGTTAGTTATGAATAATCTAATCGGCATCGTTTCTGCTTACCATTTGCTCAGAGTTTGTCTCGGCGGAAGCTGCTCCAAAAGGGAGAATGAAAGTGAACGCTACGAAATTGGCAATCCCGTTCTTGGTCGCACTTGCTTACGGCCCCGCCCAGGGATTCGCCGCGCCAATATTTCCTGAGGATTTGGCGAGCTTTGCGGTCCTGGCCGCCGCGGGGGTGACCAATGTCGCCACGAGCACCATTGGCGGAAATCTGGGTTCCGCCCCAGATCCCTCGGTCGGCGGGGGGTACGATTTCACATTTGGATCGTTACAACCAAATACCGCACTCGCGCAGAACGCTCAAATCCAACTCGACGCTGCGATCCTCGCTGTGAATGCCTTTGGGCCCGGTCTCACACTTGGTGCGGACCTCACTGGCACGATCTTCCCGGGCATTTATACGGTTCTCGCCGGGGTTACTAATTTGTCGGGAGCGCTCATTCTCGACGGTCAGGGCGATTCCAACGCGGTGTGGATTTTCCTGTTTGCTAGCACGCTCATCACCTCGGAGGACTCGACAGTTACCGTGCTAAATGTAGGTGACGGTGCAGGTGTCGGGCTGTATTGGAGTGTCGGCAGCGCCGCGACCCTCGACGGCGATACGTTCGCAGGAAATGTCCTCGCGCATGACCTCATCAGCAGTAACGGCGATCTAACACTTGCTTGCGGCAGACTCTTGTCGGCCGAGACACAAGTGACGCTGATTCACGACAAGATCTCCATCGGCTGCGAGGGTGTCGGGTTCGGAAGCGGCGGCTTTGACCAAGTGGGCGGGGGCCGAATCGTCCCGGAACCCGCCACACTTCTGCTTTTCGGCTTCGGGCTGGCGGGGTTGTTTACCTTTAGAAAAAGGTTATTTCCCGTCGCTTGACGGCTTGCGCGGCCACCCAGTGCGGTTGCCGTGCGCTACGTTTCCGGCATGCGGGCGCGGCCTGTCCTGAAATTCGTGATCTTCCCGGCCGGCGCGGCCTTGAGCAGCCCGGCCCGCGGCACTTCCTTTCGGCTCATCGTCAATGTCTCCCATGTCTTCATGGGGTGACATTTTCATAGAACAACCGCACCGGCCGCCCCGGAACTTGACAGCGAGCGGCCCCCTGACCGATGATCGGCGCGATGACGACGCTTGAACGGGCCGAGGCGGCCGAGCGGGCGATGAGCGAGGAGCTCGACCGCGTCGTCGTCAAGTCCGTGCTCTTCACCTCGGGCGAGCAGGACCCCACGAAGCCGGCTCCGCGGCCTCCGGACCGGGGCAAGCTCTACATGATGGGGCCCGACCCCCGCCTGCCCCGCATGCCCGACAAGCCGACCCTGCTCGACTTCTTCAAGTACCGGTTCGCACCCGCCAACCACCTCCTGCAGAGCGCGCGGCTCGCGCAGAAGAGCGGGGCGAGCGAGAAGATCATCCTCGCCTGCCTCCTGCACGACATCGCCATCGCCGGGTTCATCCGCAGCGACCACGGCTACTGGGGCGCCCAGCTTCTCGAGCCCTACGTGGACGAAGAGGTCAGCTGGGCCATTCGGTATCACCAGGCGCTGCGGTTCTTCGCCGACGAGTCCGTCGGGTACCGCTACCCGGACATGTACGTCAAGCTGTTCGGCCCGGACTACAAGCCCGAGCCCTACATCGAGCGGGCGTACCGGGAGGCGCGCGAGCACAAGTGGTACATGACGGCGCGCCTGATCTGCGTCAACGACCTCTACTCGTTCGATCCCACCGTGCAGGTGCGTCTCGAGGAATTCACGGACATCGTGGGCCGGAACTTCAGGCAGCCGAAGGAAGGGTTGGGCTTCGACGGCAGCCCGACGGCGCACATGTGGCGCACCATCATCGCCCCAACGAAGTACCTGTAGCAGGCCGCCGAGAAGGGCCCATCTGCTTCGTTGGCGCCCTCGCATCTGGACCCTTCTCGACGCCCTGCAGGTTTTCAGCGGGCGGGAAGCGTGCGGCGGATCTCCTCGACGACCGACGCGTACGCCGACCGGAGCATTCCCGCGTCCGACCCGTAGTTGATGATCGTGGCGCCGACCGCGATCATCTGGCGCACGCCCTCCACACTGTCGGTCAGCATCGCCACCGCCTTGCCGTGCTTGCGCGCGGCCGCCACGAGCCGCCGGCGGTGCTCGTCCAGCACCTCCCGCTGAGCGTGCGTGCCGAGCACTCCCAGGTCCTGGGCCAGGTCGCTCGGCCCGATCGTCAGCGCGTCGATACCCGGGACCGACGCGATCTCGTCGAGGCGCTCGAAGGCGGCCTTGGTCTCGAGCATGATCGTGACGTGCACGCGGGCATTCGCGGCGGCCATGTGCTCGGCCGGCGGCAGTGTCCGGTACTCGGTGTGGGGGCCGAAGCCGTACATGCCCCGCTCGCCCAGCGGAGCGTACCGGCAGCACGCGGCGACCGCGGCCGCCTGTTCGGGCGTGTCGACCTGCGGGACATGCAGGTTCCACACGCCGGCGTCGAGCAGCCGCGTGATCCACTCGCGGTTGCCCTCGGGCGGCCGGACCACCAGCGGGAAGTCGAGAGCGCGCGCCAGCGTTGCCATGTCGGCGACCGTCTCCATGGAGAACGGCGAGTGCTCCATGTCGACCCGGGCGAAGTCCAGTCCCGCGGCCCGGAGCAGCGTCAGCACCGCGGGAGTCCGGATCATCGTCACCCACGTCCCGATCTGGACTTCTCCACGCTCGGCGCGAGCCCGGTAACCGTTCTCGTTCATCGTCGCTGTCTCCGCTAGGGCGCGAGGAGGAAGGGCACGCCTGCGCTCTTCGCCACCGCCCGGAGCTGTTCCATCAGGTCGTCGGGAACCGGCACGCCGTGCTGGAGCCGCTCGCGCCGTGTCGCCATCTCCGGGTCCCCGGCCACGAGCACGGGCTGGGCCGGATCGGCCGGCTTCGCGTTATGGAGCACGTCGATGACCTGGTCGAGGTCCTCCTCGAATAGGCCGTCGGGGCGGAAGGCGCGGGGATCGATCGCCATGAAGAAGTGGCCGATGTTGTGCGGATCCGACGGCCCCTGCGTGCGGTTGCGGATCGGCGAGAACGAGGCGCCGGAGAGCGCGCCGCCGAGGATGTGCACCATCACTGCTAAGCCGTAGCCCTTGTGGCCGCCGACCGCGCGCGCGCCGCCGAGCGGCGTGATGCCGCCCTCCGGCCGCTCGAAGACGTGGCGGAACGCCTCCTCCGCATCGGTGACGGGCCGGCCGCTGCCGTCGACCACCCAGCCCGGCGGCAGCGGCCGATGGTTCAGCTTGTACACCTTGACCTTGCCGGCGGCGACGGTGGTGGTCGCCATGTCGAGCTCGAACGGCGGATTGCGCCGGGCCGGGGCCGCGAACGCGAGGGGATTGGTTCCCATGACGGGCTCGGCGGCGAACGTCGGCACCAGCGTCACGCCCCGGGTGGAGGCGGTGACCATGCCGATCACGCCGCGATCGGCCGCGATCCACGAGTAGCAGCCGGCCGCGCCGAAGTGATGCGAGTTGAACACGGACACCACGGCCACGCCGGTATCGCGGCACTTGTCGACGGCGAGGTTCATCGCGTGCACCGAGACCGGATGGCCGAGCGACGCGTCGGCGTCGATCAGCGCCACGGCCGGGCCCTCGCGAACGGTTTTGAACACGGGGCGCATGTTGAGCCGGCCGCTGCGGAACTCGCGGTCGTACGTCGGCAGCATCGAGATGCCGTGCGAATCGACGCCCCGCAGGTCGGTCTCGAGCATCATCTCGGCCGTGGTCTCAGCGTGGGCGTCCGACATACCCCAGGCGCGCAGGACCGAGCCGAGCTGCCGGCGGATCTGTTGCGGAAGAACTCGCATCGGTGTCTCCATGGCCCCTATCCTACCGGCATGGCCCCCTATCCTACCGGCCCCTCCCGCGGGTTACAGCTGGGCGACGTCGACAGCCCGGCCCTCGGCGGCGCTCCGGGTCACCGCGTCCGTGAACTCCATGTAGCGGACGCCGTCTTCGAAATTGGTGCGCGTGATCTTCTCGCGGCCGCGGATCGCGTTGACGAATTCCTCCTCGACGCGCCAGCCGACCCGCCGCGCCGTGGGGATCGGGATCTCGCGCAGCTCCTTGTCGCCGCGCTTCGCGCCCGAGAGGCGCTTGGCGTCCGCCTCGAGACGCAGCGTGCCCTCGCTCCCGAAGATCCACACCCCGGCGGCCGGCGCCAACCCGGTGACGGCGCTGAATCGCATGTGGGCGACCGCATCCCGCTTGAAGGTGGCAAGGATGTCGACGTGATCGGGCACCTTGACGTCGTGCCAGGTGCCGCCGCCGTCGGCCCTGCGCGCGACGGCGATCTTGGTCATCGCCATCACGCGGCGAGCCGGGCCGAGCCAGCGCATCATGGCTTCGTACCAGATGCCCATGTTCAGGATGTTGTGGCCACTGAGCGACACCTGGTGGCGCCAATGCAGCGGGCCGTCGGAATCGACGAAGCGCCCCTGGCTCGCGTGCAGCTCCACCGCCAGGACCTCGCCCACGTAGCCGTCGGCGAGCAGCGACGTGAGCGTCGGGTCGGTCTCGAGCGTGTGCGGCGCGGGCACGAGCTGGGCCACGAGCTGGGGCGCCTTGCGGGATGCCTCGAGCATGCGCCGCCCCTCGGCGGCGTTCATGGCCATGCGGGCCTCGCAGAGCACATGCTTGCCCGCGTCGAGCGCCGCCAGCGTCATCTCGCAGTGCATGTAGGGCCAGGTCCCGATGCAGATGGCGTCGAGATCGGGGGCCCGCACGACCTCCCGCCAATCGTCGTGGACCCGGGCAATGCCGAACTCCTTCGCGACGCGCTCGCCCGACTCCCTCGAGCGGTTGGCGACGGCCGCCAGCTCGACACCGGGCTGCGCGCGAAGCTTGGGCAGGTGGTGGAGCCGGGTGTTGGCCCCGGCGCCGATGAATCCGACACGGATCGTTTGGGTGGCCATGGCGCGACATGGTAGCACTTCGCGCCGTCTTCGTCGCGCGGCGTCTCAAGGGCCGCCGTCTAGAGGGTCGCCACCGCCCGGGCCAACACGCTCCGAAAACGCTTGCCGGCTACCCGCCGCCACGGCCGCTTGAGCGTGCGCTGCAAGGTACGCAGCCGGGCCTGCTGAAGCTTGAGGTATCCCTTGACCGAGGCGGCCACCGCCGGATTGACTGAGGCGTGCGGGCTGTGCATGAGGAAATGACGAAGCAGGCCGATCGTCACGTCCACATCATGCAGCTCGCCCGTGTGATCCAGCAAGGCAACTACATCCTCGACGGCCTCAGCGGCGCCGATGGCGCGGAGATCATCCATCGTGCCGGTCGCCGTGAGCTCGATCTCGCGGCTTACCCTCTTGCGGCAGCCAATGTCGGTCTCGACGGTATCGAGCGACAACACACCCACGGCCCGCTCGTCCTGCTCCACGGCGCGGCGGGCGCGGCGAGGGTTTGTCCTTTGCTCAGGCGAGTCACAATCTCACGCGCGAGACCGGCCGGCCACTCGTCCGGCGGCGCGTTCGGCGGGATCTCGCTTTCATGCTCTTCCCGCCGATGCACCGCGCCCGCGGCTTCGCCCAATCCTTTGACGGTCAGCAGCCAGCGATCGTCCGCTTCCCCTTCACGCAGCCGGCACGCGTAGCCGCCGCGCAGGAGGTCACGGTGCGGCGTGTCCAGGTAGTGGTCGATCACATGTCGCTCGCTCGTGGGGCGGAGCGCATAGCCGCCCAGCGCCTGGAGCTCAAGCAAGGCGGCGAACACCGTCGGATCGGGTACGGCGTACTTCGCTTCAATTTCCACGGAGACCCACCCTCAGCGAAAACACCACCTGGTGCGCGAGCTGCGTCCGCTGGTTGTCGCGGATCTCCTCGAGCGCGTGTGGCGCGCCAGCGATGATCTGTCCGGCACGCTGCTCGTCGCCATCCTGCCCCGCCTCCTGGCGGCCCTGGCGCAGCAGCATGGCGTCGTGGTGGCCCCGCCCCTGCGCGTGGCCCTCGCCGCCGCC
>JAUSJX010000106.1 GCA_030647435.1 Candidatus Rokuibacteriota bacterium | reverse complement strand
TGAAGATCGCGCGGTAGCCGTCGAGGTAGGGCTTGCCTTTGTCCCAGTAGTCCGGGTTCTTCTTGCCGATCCAGTGCGAGCCCCGCACGTACTCCACGTACTTGAAGGGCCCCGTCCCCATCACGTTCTTCTCGTACCAGTGCGGGTCCTTGGCGAGGATGTCGGCCTTGTAGATCCAGTTCCACGGCGAGGACAGGTTGGCGATGAAGGACGCCTCGGGCCACTTCAGCCGGAAGACGATAGTGTCGGCGGTCGGGGCTTCCACCGCTTCCACCGCCCTGTAGGCGGCCTGGCGGCTCGAGACGACGCCCGCCGGGGGGAAGATGATCTTGTCGTAGGAGGCCTTCACGTCCTTGGACGACATCACGCTGCCGTCGTGGAACTTCACGCCCTGCCGCAGCCTGAAGGTGTAGGTGCGCTTGTCGGCGGAGACGGTCCAGGACTCGGCCAGGTCGCCGATGAACTTCGTGCCTGTCTTGTCGACGGGATCCACCCGCAGGAGGGTGTTGTAATGGGGCCCGACCGGGTGGAGCATCGCGAACGTCTCTTCCCGGTGCCCGTCGAAGCCCGGCGGCTCGGCGGCCACCACGAAGACCAGCTCGCCCCCGTAGCGCGGCTTGTCCTGGGCGGAGGCCCGGACTGCCGGCCCGAGCGTCGCGATGATGGCGAAGCAGGTCAGAATCCACAGTGATCGTGTGACGCGCTGCCTCATGGTTGACCTCCGATGATGTGAAAGGGTGCCGCGGATGATAGCACAACGCGGAGAGGGAGAATCTAGCCGATCGCCCGCAGCCGCCTGGACGTAAGCAGGAGGAGCGCGTTCGCGGCCACCATCGCGCCGCCGAACAGCACGGCGAAGCGCGCGTCCACTGGAGGAAGGGGCTGACCTGCATCAGGTAGAACCGGATAGACGATGCTCTCCTCTGTGACAAGGCAGACCCGGGGGGAAGACCCTCGGGCGCGGCGGGCCATGACTGAGAACGGGTCTTATGTTATCTACGCTCCGCGGAGGACCGCCCTACCGCACTTTCGTGCGATCTGGGGTGCCCATGAAACCGGGGCAAGATCACGTCACCCGCTGGGCCGCTGTGCGGAAGGCGGTCCGTCGGTAGAACTCATCGGCGTCGGTGCGGTGGCTCCGTTCGACCTTCCCATTGGCCTCGGGCACGCGGGGGAGGCCGCGGGCACCGCGCCGGAAATCAGCCCTGGCCCTCGCGCACGCCGCGCACGGCCAAGGCGATGGCGTCCACATCCATGGCCATGGCCATGAGCGCCACGTGCTCCTCGTAGTCGGCCGGGGAGATCTGGGTCTTGAGCGCCTCTTCGGCGACGTGATAGACGGGCAGGTCGAGCGCCACGCCGGCCAGCGCGCCGGCCCAGGATGGGTCGCCGCTGGTCACGGTCAGGGCGTAGAGACGGCTACTGTCCTCGGTGGGCGTGCCGAGCAGCACCACGAGGTCCTCCTTGTGGAATCGCTCCGCCACGCGCTTGATCTCGTCTTGACCTTCCAGGTCAAGGGCGCCGGCCGCCGTTCAGACGAAGCAGTAGGTCTTCTCCAGCACCACCTCGGCGCCGGCACTCCGGGCGCAGGCGGCCAGCGCGCCGCCCTGCACGCCGTCACGCTCGCCCAGCGCTATCACCTTCTTGCCCTTGAGGTTCATGTGTCCTCCCCGATCATCATGAGTCGTTGCGCTCGAGCAGCACCGAGAGACCGTCGGCCATCTGGGTCATGCGGCCAAGGAAGAGGCTGCCCTTGGCGAGGAGCAGGACGCGGCGCAGCGGGCCCTCGCGCAGGCCGTCGAGGGCATGGCCGAGAAACGGGATGGCCGAGGCGATATGGCCCTGGGTGGGCGAGAAGCCCGGCAGCCCGTGCCGCCGCACGAAGCCGTCCACGTCGGCGGGCGCGATCTCCTTCCGGAGGGCGGCGAGGCTCGCGATGACCCGGTAGTTCAGGAGCGGCACATTGCCGCTGCCGCTGGGCTCGGTCAGCTCGGGATTCTGGAGCTCGGTGGCGTACTTGTCCACGTCGGTGAACTTGAGCCCGAGCCGCTCGAGAGGCTCGACCACCAGCGCCTCGAGGATGGCCTTCTGCGACGAGCCGGCCGAGACCGTATGGCGGCCGAGGACGTCGAGCCGGAGGCGAGGCGAGCGCCCGTCGTCGGCAGCGACAATTATCGCCGCGCCCACCAGCACGTCCTCGAGCACGGGCTGCTGATGGAGCAGGTGCCCCTGGTACTTCATGCCGAGCTTGGCCAGCGAGCAGCCGGCCACCACGGCCACACGCTCGAACACGCGGGAGGCCACGAGGCCGCCGGCTAGCGCGAGGGCATGCAGGGGACCGCAGCAGAAGCCCTTGACGTCGACCCCGGTGGCGCGGGCGCAGCCCGCCTCGGCGGCCACCGCCTTGGCAAGATTACCGCCGCCGCGCTGGTAGCGGTCGCCCACCGCCTCCTCGCCGCTATTGAGCACGTAGTCGATCGATGCCGCCTCGACGCCCTCGGCAGCGAGAAGCCCGCGCAGCGCCATCGCGGCGGTGACCTTGGTCGCGAGGTTCTCGAGGAGCACGTCGGCCGAGAGCGTGGCGTCCACCTCGTGGCCCGCGACGATGGCCCCCACCCGCCGGCCGGAGCGCAGCGTGAGCGGCAGAGCGGGCAGCGTCCCGGCCAGTCGCGCGGCGATCTCGCCGTCGGCCACGCCGTCGCCGAGCCGCGCCAGATCCGCCGGCGTCACGAGGGGATGCGCGGAAAGAGCGGCGCGCGCCTGGGCGACGAAGCCGCGCTCGATGCTCACCAGATCGAAGGCGTCGGCGATCTTGAGGAGGCCGTAGAGCTCCTCCTCGGGGGCGATCTCGCCGTGAGGACCACGGCGCTCACCGGGTTTGCCCACGCCGAACCACGGCCGCGGCAGGTCGTGGAGCGCGTCAGGGTGGAGGGCGCCGAGGAGGACCTGCGTGGGCGGGTAGTCACGGGCGGCCTCGAAGGGACGCAGCGCAGCCTGGATCCGCGCTTTCACGGCCGGCTCGCGCTTAATGTCGCGGCTGGGCTTGGAGCCGTGGCATACCAGCCCCGGGGCATGGGCCAGGAAGAAGCGCACGCCGCGGATCACCGGCCTAGCGAGCGTCGTTTCCGTCATACGCACCGCTCGCCCGTCATTCGATACACGAGAGGCTGCCGAAGCCGTAGTGGTCGTCGTAACGCCACGGGGGCGGCAGCGTCCCGGCCGTCGGCAGCGCGGAGTCCGAGCCGCCGTGTAGGCCCACCCCCGAGCCGCGGTGGATGACTTTCCGCTCCAGGCCGATCACGCGGCTCACCGGCCCGGGGTCGGCGACCTTGAGCGTCACGTTCTTGAAGAAGCTCGTGCTCACGATGGCGTCGGCCTCGGGCAGCGGCTCGAGCATGGTGGGCGCGCCGTCGGTGGCGTCGTCCTCGCTGGTGAGGAACACCGTCTTGATGCCGAGGCGCTCGCAGGCCTGGATGGTGCGCACCACCTCGATGAACTCGTTGCCGCCGGCGTCCCACGTCACCACCGCCCCCTGGGCCCCCAGCATCCTGGCGGTCTTGGCGGTCTGGTTGGCGATCATCTGCTTCTCGTGCTGGGTCGTCCACTCGGTGCGGAGCACGATCACCCCGAGGAAGTTCCAGTCCTTGCCGTGGCGCCGGAAGAGGTCGAGGAAGAGCGGATTATTGGCCACCGTCCACGACATGGCGAAGGCCGTGCGGTAGGGGCCGGTGAGCGCTCCGTCGATGATCTCGTTGGGGTGGAGCATCCACGGCGGCGTGAGCTGGGTGAGCCCGTAGGTCGCCGTGCAGAAGGCGGTGAGCGAGCCCGACATGGCCTGCGGCGAGTGCACGCCCCAGATATAGGCCACGCGCGGTAGCGCCGGGTCGCATGGCGTCAGCTCGAACGTCTCGCGCTCGGGCGGCGTGAGGCCCGCGGTGGCGCGCGCCACGTGATCGCTCACGGTCAGCGCTGCCTTGTGGACGGCGTCGTTGCGGCTCTCGTCGGACAGCGCGGGGTCGGGCTCGACCACCGCGCAGAGGAGCTGCAGGCGCTGGTAGGGATACATCTCGGCGAAGGGACCGGCCATGTCGAGGTAGGTCTCGACGAAGTCGCCGCCGGCGTCGTGCCAGTTGACGCTCGAAACCTCGACCACGCCCATCCCCGACAGCCGATGCGTGCGCCCCTCGCCCACCGTCGTGACGTCGCGCCCGCAGATGCCCGGATAGCACTGCCCGGGCCCCTCCACCTTGATCCGCGGCTCGATCACGTCGCGCACGGGCCAGATGCGCACGGAGTCGCCCGGCGCGGCGAGCTCGAGGTCGGCGGTGACGATACGCGGGTCGCGCCGCACCTCGCGGAGCGCCGCCGCCCGGTCCACCGTGAGGTGCCCGGCATCCCACCGCGTGGCCGGACCGAAGCTGATGGTGCGGACCGGGAAGCTCCCCAGCTCAAGACGCATGGCTCGGCTCCTGGATGTCCCCCGCCTGGGGGTCGAAGAGGGTGGGTCCCATCACCGGGACGGTGAGCGCTTCGAGAGCCTTCCGGACGATGCGCATCCCGTAGGCGTAGTCCTTCTCCGGCCCCAGGCTCGGATCGCCGCAGACATGCTCGATGCGGGCGCCGCGAATCACCCGGTTGGCGCCCGTGGTCATCGCGAAGGTGTAGATGGCCGAGATCATCCCCACCGGGATCCCGGCCCGCTCGATCTCCTTGGCTATCGTTGCGCCGCAACGATTACAGGTGCCTCAGGTGGCGACGAGGAGCACCCCCTCCACCCCACCCGCCTTGAGATCTTCCGCGATCGCGCGCCCGAGCTGGCGCGCCATGGCCACCGGCGTCGAGACGCCGGGCAGCGCGTACATCGACTCGTGCACCCGCCCGATCTGCCCCTTGCCCTCGAGGTCGCGCAGGAAGGACAGGGGCAGGATATAGTTCGGATTCCGGTTGACGATGTGGTTGAAGTAGCCGGCGTGGTAGGCCTCCCAGCCTTCCGGGGTCAGGGCCTCGAGGTCCTTCACCGAATGGCGGTGGTAGCGCGTGGCATTGGCCGCCACCTGCTTGTCCGGGTTGCCCTTGCGCACGAGCCCGCCCGTCGTGACCATGGCGATGCGCGCCCGCGAGAGATCGGCGATGGGAAGGGCCGGCGTCACGCGCTCGGGGGCGCGGAACGGCACCTCGCTGACGAAGGGCCGGCCGTGGAGCTTGGCCAGCAGCATGTCGAGCGCGCGCTGGTAGCCGGGGCGGCCGCGGTCCCAGACCAGGCGGGTACCCTGGGAAATGTAGCCCTCGATCTCCGCGGGCCCGAGCGGCTCGCCGCGGCCGAGCTTGAGGGCGAGCCGTGCCAACCCCGCCAGCGCCGGCTGCATGGACGTGGAGCTTTCGCCGGCGGGGACGATGATGATTTCCCGCCGGTAGGCGAGGGCGCCGGGGTTCTCGGGATGCATGGCGGTCACAGCCGGGAGCTCCGCTTCCCGCGCCGCGCGGCAGACCATGCCGCAGGCCAGGCCGTAGCGCCCGGAGCCGAAAGCCGGCCCCGCCACCACCACGTCGGGCGCCAGCTCGCGCAGATGCGCGACGATGGCCGCCAGCGCCGCTTCCGGGCTCTCGTTGATGAAGTTGTCGCCGCAGATCACGGTGCCCACCACCCGCGCCGCGTCGCCCAGAGCGGCCTGGAGCGCGCGGCCCGGGCCCACCGGCCCCTCCCGCACGGACACGCCGACGTCTGCGCGCTCCTCCCCGCCGATGCCGGCGAAGAACTGGTTGAGGTAGTGGGCGATGCGTATCGGAGTGGTCATGGCGTGTCTCCCGTGATTGCTCGGCCGCGGTTCGCTCTCACGCTTTGCGGACGTTGCCACTGCATTGCCAGAGTCGCCCGTCTCGCCTTCGGCGGCGGCTCGCCAAGCATTGTACGCCAGCCGAGGTTTCGGGGGATCTTCCCAGCTCATGAGCGACAGCGCTGTAACACGGCACCCATGGCCAAGCGGCGATCGTAGCCCTAATGGGCGGCATGGCCGCGCAGCGCGTGGCGGTGGACGCCGGCGGGCGAGTGCGGACGATCGTCGGCGTGACCCCGGTGCCCGCGAGCGGCGTGCCGTTCCCGCCGGAGGTCGCACGGATGTTCGAGAGCGTCGTCCGCGACGATGCGGCCGCGAGAACGGTGATCGAGGGCTCGCCCGGCCAGCGCCTCGCGCCGACCGTGACCGCCCACATCCTCCAGCATGCGCGGCGGACGGCGACGCCGGACGCGTTCTCACACTACTTCACCGCCTTTCACAAGACGGACTTCTCCGCCGAGGCGAAGGGCGTGAAAGCGCCGGTCCTGGTGCTCTACGGCGAGCACGACGGCGGTGTGAGCGCGGATCGAGCGATTCGCCGCGCGGCACGCGCGCGCCTGATCGGCACTCAGGACTCAGGGGCGGGAGCAGCCCTTACGGGCGACCGCACCTCCACGCCGCGCGGGTGAGACGAGCGCCTGCGCTCGACAGCACGAGGGCCGCCAGTCCGATGCCGAGCAAAAGCAGGGAGCCGGGTTCAGGGACCGCCGCCGCGTCGATGCGCACGTTGTCCAGGCCGACGTCAAATGGCGTGATGGAACCGAAATCCAGCGTAACGGTTGAATCCGTCGCGTGGAACACCATGAGCTTCGTCACCCAGACTCGCCAATAGTTCGCGCCGTCAGGCGCATCCTCCGTGAATGACTGCGCGGCTGTATCGGAGCCCGAAAGGAGTGAGACCGTGATGGTTTGTGAAATGGCGAATTCCGGCAGGTCCGTGCCGTGCTCGGTCGCCATCATGAAGCTCAGCGCGTAGTCCAGCCCCGGCACGAAGCCACCGATCGTCTGCGACCAGTGCGTCTCGCCCACCGATCCGCTGGCTCCGCCGCCGAGGGTGACGAACTGATTGCCCTCGCCGGCGACCGTAATGCTTCCACCCCCGTCTACATAGCCGACATGCCACACTGCCGCGTCACCCGCCGCACCGGAGCGCGTCCAGCCCGGAACATCGGCGACGTTCGTCGAGAAGAACGGTGAGCCGATCTGGACGGCCTCGAAGCTCGGGTTCGTGACCGGTACGGCGCCCGCCTCGGTCGAAAGTAGAACCGCCCCGACCCCCACCACGACAGCAAACCCCAGGGTCAATGATCTGAGAGCCATATCTCATCCTCCTCGATGAAGCGGCAGGTCGTCGAGTTCATGATGCGCCCGGCGACTGGCCGGCAAGTCTAGTGCCAGCGGACAATCATTGAAAAACACTGCCGATACGAACTGCTATGGGCCGAGCCTAGTCGATGTCCGGCACCAGCGGTCTCAGCGCGCGCACCGGCGCATCAGGCCGAGACCGGCAAGACCGGCGCCCAACAGGGCGAGCGTCATGGGCGCTGGGACGGCGGGCAGGGGGCGGTCACCCGTATAGACTTGGCCCCAGAATTCGTCGTCGATAGTATTGTTGAGCTCGCGGATTTCGAGGCGATCGAAGGCGTCCGACGACCACACGCCGACGAACGCCGCGACATCGTCCGCGGCGTTGAACGTGAAGGCGTGGATAATCGTCGATCCGTTCTTCACGGTGACCGCGAAGGTCGAATCCGTGCAGATCGCCACGAAGCAGGTGTCGGTGGTGCTGCCACCAAGGGCCGGCTCGACGAAATCGAAACCCATTGCGAAAACGGGCGCGGCCGACACCATGTTGAGGTTCTCGACGGCGTTGATGGCGATATCGTTTCCGGGCAGAAGCGTCGTCCAATCGAGAATCCCATGCCCGGCCACACCGATGACGACAGTGCTGGGCGGCGGCGAGCTGAACGTGATGGATCCGACGGTAACAGGCTGTGGTGTGGCTGTGCCGAGGTCGGGCAGCGGACCGGTGGCACTGGTTGCGCCGGTGGAGGTGAGGAAGGTCACCTTATCGCTCGTGACGATCACAGCGCCTTCGGCCTGAACAGCCGTCATCGCGCATACGAGAAGCCCAAGCGCCAGCAGTCTCCTCATGACTATTCCCCCCGCAAGGAGTCCAGTTCGTTGTGGCGTGACGAGACAACGCGTCCAAGGTTTTGGGGAGCACAAGGGGTGCCAGATTAAGAAAACACTTTAGAGACCGTACGATACGTCTACCTGCGCAAACCGCTCCCGGCCGACATGTAAAGATCCCCAACTGACCCAGGGCCGTTTGCGACGGCAAAAAAAGCCCAGGGGGGGGCATCAGCCAACTGGTTGATTACGCGAGACGTTCCGCCCCCCTGCCGGCATCAGGACAGCGGCAGGGGGGCCGGTGGGGAGTTCGGCTGGAGTCGAACACTCGGATGACTGTGCGATTGACGGAAAGCTTTACGATTCCGAACCGCCCCTACCCCCGAAACGGCCCGGTTCGACACCCGGGGCGGGCGACGGCGGCGAGCCTATCCGCCCAGCTCCCTGATCACGCTGTCGATTCGCTCGCTGTCGCCCAGCTTGGGATCGAGCTGAGCCGCGCGCTGACACCGCAGACCCCTGGGGAAGCCCTTCAGGCTCGGCGGGTCATGACTGAGAACGGGTGTTGCCTCCGCTCACACCAGAGCCTTGAGCTCATCGAGCTGGCGGCGGACCCCGGCGATCATCGACGCCAGATCCGACGTGAGCATGACGAGGTCGAAGCCGCGCTTCACCGCGCCGGCCGCGAAGGCCGCGCTCGCGCAGTGCATGCACGCCTTGATGCCGTGCTTGTGCGCCGTATCGCGGATCTTGTCACACGCGGCCATGTGCACCGGGTCGGTCTTGTCGGGGCCGGGCGGCAAGCCCAGCGCGAACGATAGGTCGGCGGGACCGATGTAGACGGCGTCGAGCCCGGGCGTGGCGCAGATGGCGTCCAGGTTGGCGAGCCCTTCCTTCGTCTCCACCATCGCCATCACGACGATCTCGTCGTTCGCCTTGGCCACGTAGTCGGCGCCGCCGTAGTGCACGGCGCGCACCGGCCCGGACGAGCGCATGCCCACCGGCGGATAGCGGCACGCGGCCACCGCCTTCGCCGCGTCCTCGGCGGTATTGATCAGCGGCACGAGGATGCCGTACGCGCCGAGGTCCAGCGATTTCATGATGGTCGCCGGGTCGTTCCACGCCACCCGCACCACCGGCACCGTGTCGGTCTGCGAGATCGCCTGCAGCATCGGCCAGAGATCGCTCATGTCGGTGGTCCCGTGCTGCATGTCCACGACCAGGGCGTCGAAACCCTGGCGGGCCATCACCTCGGCGGTGAACCCATGGGACACCGAGAGCCAGCCCATGGTGACCCATCGCCCGTCGCGCCACATCTGCTTGATCTTGTTCGGTCGCACTGTCGCACCTCGCGTTGTGGGATATCCGGTCGCCCGGCAAGCGCGGGAAGCGTAGCACACCTGGCGTTGCCGGTCATGCTGGGGCATCATGGTGCGCGCCAGGTGGTCGGCCATTCGGCCGCCCGCGCTGGGCGATCATCTACGTGCAGTCCATGAGGAGGCGACGATGGCGAGGATCGAGCCGCTGAACATCCATGAGGTCGACGACGAGATCCGGCACGCCTGCGAGGAGGCCGAGCGCCAGACCGGCACCTCGGCGAGCACGCGAACCTACGCGAAGAATCCGGCCGTCTTCAAGGCGCTCGGCGCATTCCGCGCCGCGCTCGGGCGCGAGGGCGCGATCGATCCGGTGCTCCGCGAGCTGGTGCGGATCAAGATCGCCGGCCTCAACGCCTGCCGATACTGACTCACCCTGCGCTATGCCGGGGCACGGCATGCGGGGGCGACAGAAGCGAAGATCGCCGCGATCAACGACGAGAGCTCGGATCTCCTGAGCCCGCGGGAGCGGGCCGCCATCCGATTCGCCGAGAAGCTCGCCGTCGACCACCAGAAAGTCGACGACACGCTCTGGTCGGAGATGCGCCAGCACTTCTCGGAGGCCGAGATCATCGAGCTGGTCGCCCACACGACGCTCTACATCGGCTTCGGACGGTTCAACGAGATCGTGGGGCTGGATCCGGCGTAGCCGCCGCGCCGGCTAGCCCCCGAGCGGGCGCCGATGGTCAGCCGTGGGCAGGGCGAACGGCCACTGCCGGCGGAACTTCGAGTCCAGGCAGTGGCGACCACAGGCCGCTTTCTCCGGCTCGTCGAACACGCTGCAGCGCTTCACGCCGACGAGGCGCGGGAACCCGAGAAATCGCTTCGTCTCGAACTCGACCTCCACCTCCTGCTTCTTGATCCCGCACCAGAAGCGCCGGCGGCATGACCCGCTTCGGGTGGCCGCCTTCGCCAGCTCGCTCGCGGGCACATACATGCCCCGCGCCGGGCGGATCCTCAGCGAGGGAACCATCGTCAGCTCGAGCTCGGCCAAGAGATCGTGGTGCAGGCTCATAGCGACACCTCCTTGGTCTGGAGTCCCAGCGTCTCCTCATTCTCGCCGGGAAGGTGGAGTTTTGACCATCCGTCATTCCGCCCCTTTTTCTAGTGCGGACGCACCAGGGCCACGAAACGCGTCCCGTCCGGCCCGCCCGAGTCGTACATGACCGGACGGTGCTAGACTCCCGGGCCATGGACCTCGAGTTCCTGATGGTGCCGGGCGCGCCGCCGCCGCCGCCTACGGCGCCCTACAGCCACGCCGTCCGCGCGGGCGACTACCTCTTCGTCACGGGCCAGATGCCGTCGGATCCCAAGACCGGCGACAGGCTCGTGCCGGGCGGCATCGTCGAGCAGACGCATCAGGTGATGAAAAATCTCCAAGCCGTGCTCACGGGCGCGGGCACGAGCCTCGACCGCGCCGTCTTCGCGCGGGTCTACCTTGTCGACTTCCAGGACTACGCGGCGATGAACGGGGTCTACGTGACGTACTTCACGCCCGGGCGCCTGCCCGCTCGCACCTGCGTCGGCGTCACAGGCCTGGCGCTGAGCGCCCTCGTCGAGATCGACCTGATCGTCAAGCCGTAAGCGGGGTCACGCGAGCTCCAGCGTGATCGGGCAGTGGTCCGAGCCCTGGACGTGGGGCAGGATCCCGGCGGCCTTGACCCTGCCGCGCAGCTCTTCGGAGACGAAGAAGTAGTCGATGCGCCAGCCGACGTTGCGGGCTCGCGCGCCTACCCGTCGCATGTCCCACCAGGTGTAGTGGCCCGGCTCGCTCACGAAGATCCGGAAGGTGTCGTGGTAACCGTGGACGACGAGCTTCGACACCCACTCCCGCTCGATCAGCATGAAGCCCGGGCTCTTCTCGTTCTCCTTGGGGCGCGCAAGGTCGATCTCGGTGTGCGCGGTGTTGACGTCGCCGCACACGATGATGCCCTTGCCCGCGGAACGGAGGCGCTCGGTGAGGGCCAGGAACTCGTCGTAGAAGGCGAGCTTGTGGGCGAGGCGCTCCGGGCCCATGCCGCTGTTGGGGAAATAGACATTGAAGAGGTGGAAGTCGGGATACTCGGCGTGGACGATTCGCCCCTCGGCGTCGAGGACCGGCGAGCCGAAGGCCGTGGCGACCGCGAGCGGCTCGGGCTTGCTGTAGGTCGCCACGCCGCTATAGCCCTTCTTCTCCGCCACGCTCCAGTAGGATCGATAGCCGCTTAGGTCCTTCATCTCCGGCGTGATCTGGTCCTCCTGGATCTTGGTCTCCTGGACGCAGAGCACGTCGGGGCTCGAAGCGGCGACGAACTCGGGCAGCCCCTTCTTCCAGGCCGCGCGGATACCGTTGACGTTCCAGGAGATGAGCTTCAACCGAGGAGCGTTTCCGGGACGTCCACGACCTTGGCGCGCAGGTACTCGCCCAGGCTCTTGGCCTGGGGATCGCTCCGCGTCGAGGCCGACACCCCCTCACCGAGCAGACGCTGGATCACGAAGTTGACCGCATGGAGATTGGGCAGGAGGTAGCGCTCGACCTCGAGGCCGCGCGCCTCGGGCAGGAGCTGGCTGAGCCGCTCGGCGGTCAGGAACCAGCAGAGCCACGCATACGCCTCGGGAGTGCGCGCCCAGACGCCGACATTGGCGTTGCCGCCCTTGTCTCCCGAGCGCGCTCCCACAACCCGCCCGAGCGGCGCCCGGACCGTCTTGGCGCCCGGCGGCGGCGGAACAGCCGCGGATTGGGGAAGTGCGGAGGCCATGTCTCGGCCCTCGCTCATCGTTGGCGGAATGGCGATCGCGCGCCCACCCACGTGCACCACCTGCTCGATCATCCGCGACGGCACCAGCGCCGGCCAGTACACGGCGTAGGCCGTCTCTTCGGTCGGCGGCGAGGTCATGTGGAAGCCGGGGTAGTGCGCGAGCGCCATCTCGATCGCGCGGTTCGACCAGGCGCGCCCCACCTTGGCGCCGTCGGGATCCTTCACGGTGATCTTGAGCAGGGCCTGCGCCGACTCGTTCGACTCGGGGTCCTCCTGGTCCGAGCGCCGCAGGGAGACCGCGACTTCCGCGAAGCGCTCGCGCCCGCCCACCATGCCCCAGAAGGTGTCCTCGATGAGCTTGGCCTTCTCGGGGATATCGAGCCCCGTCAGCACGAAGGTCATGGTGTTCCGGTAGCCGCCGAAGTAGTTGAGACAGAGCTTCGTGTCGGGCGGCGGCGGCTCGCCCTTCACGCTCCTCACGCGCACGCGATCGGGTCCGTCCTGGGCGAGACGAATCGAGTCGAAGCGCGCGGTCACGTCGGGGTTGAGATAGCGCGGCCCGCCGATCTCGTAGAGGAGCTGGGCCGTGATGGTGCCGACGGAGACGAGGCCGCCCGTGCCTGGGTGCTTGGTGACGACGAACTCGCCGGAGGCCTCCATCTCCGCCACGGGGAAGCCGATCTTCGTGTACGTCGGCACTTCCTGGAAGAAGGAGTAGTTGCCGCCGCAGCACTGGGCGCCGCATTCCAGGATGTGCCCGCAGACGACGCCCGCCGCGAGGCGGTCCCAGTCGTCGCGCTTCCAGCCGAACCTCCACGCCGCGGGGCCGAGCGCCAGCGCGGCATCCGTAACGCGGCCGGTGATGACGACGTCGGCGCCCTGGGCCAGCGCTAGGGCGATGCCCCAGCCGCCGAGGTAGGCGTTGGCGGTGACGACGGGCGCGCGCAGATCATTTAACGGACGGCCTCGGTCGAGGTGCGCCAGCGCGTGGCCCGCCCGCTGCCACTCGTCGAGCTTGTCCAGCACGTCGTCGCCGGTGACGTAGGCGATCTTCGGCTTGAGCCCCTGCTTGTCCGCGACGGCCTGCACCGCCGCGGCGCAGCCCGCGGGGTTGAGCCCGCCCGCGTTCGCCACGACCTTGATCCCCTTGGCGAGGCAGGCGCCCAGCACCTGCTCCATCTGGGTCACGAAGGTCGTCGCGTAGCCCGTCTCCGGCTTCTTCGCGCGGCTCTTGTAGAGGATCGCCATGGTCAGCTCGGCCAGGTAGTCGCCCGTCAGCACGTCGATGGGCCCGCCCTCGACCATCTCCCGCGCGGCCGACAGCCGGTCGCCGTAGAACCCGCTGCAGTTGGCGATGCGGAGAATGTCGGCCATCGGATCAGCCCCTCACCTTCTCAGCCCTCGCCTCACCGCTCGAAGCGAGCGTCTCTGCTCGAACTGCGGCCCGCTCCCCAGAGGGGAGAGGGAAACGGATGGTCATCGGATCACCTGGTCGGCGCGGCCGCTGAGGGACGGCGGCACGGCGAGGCGCATGCGCTAGCCGCGCCCCATGGTGTAGAACTCGCGGTTGGGCTTCATGTCGGCCAGATTGGCCATGCGGTTGGACAGGTTGAAGAAGGCCGCGACGGCGCCGATGTCCCAGATGTCCGAGTCGGTGAAGCCGTGCTCGCGCAGGCGCTCGAAGTCCGCCTGCTCGATCTCCCCCGACCGCTCCGTCACCTTGACCGCGAAGTCGAGCATGGCGCGCTGGCGCGGCGTGACATCGGCCGCGCGGTAATTGGCGCTGATCTGGTCGGCGAGGACGGGGTTCTTGCTGAGGATGCGGAGCGCCGCGCCGTGGGCCACGGTGCAGTAGGTGCAGTTGTTGACGCGACTCACCGCCAGCACGATCATCTCGCGCTCGGCGCGCGAGAGCCCCGAAGGGCCCTTCATCAGCACGTCGTAGTAGTGGAAGAAGGCGCGGAAGTGCTCCGGCTTGTAGCCGTAGGCCAGAAACACGTTGGGCGTGAAGCCCGCCTTGGCGGCGTTGGCCTCGACCACCTTTCGGATGTCTTCCGGAAGCGTCTCGGGCGCGGGCACGGGGAAGCGGCTGATAGGCGACGCGTCATCGGTCATCGCGACACTCTCCTCGAAGGCGGACAGCGAAGCCCCGGCCGATGATTCGGCCGGGGCTTCACGATCTCTGCAATAGGCGCGAGCTAGGCCTGCTGGATGGCGGAAAGCCTCCAGGCATTGGGCCCGACGGGCCGCACGAACGTCCAGAACTCCTCGAACTTCACGGGCTCGGTGCGGCTGCCCTCCACAACCTGCCCGGAGTGCTCGTCGACCGTGTAGTCGAGAAGGCTCGCCAGGAAGTGGGCCGTGACGTAGTCCTGGCCGCTCTCCTGCCAGGCCTCGGTGACGGTGACGGAGCGCACCGCGATGTTGTCGAGCCGGTTGATCCGTCCCTGGCCGCGGAGACGGTCGCAGTCCTTCTGGAGTATGTCGGCCATCTCGGGGGTGATCGAGGCCGACGCCTGGCTGATGTCACGCGCCATCCACGCCGCCTGCACGCGGAAGAAGACATCCGAGGCGGTGTCGCCGAAGCGCGCGGGGTCGAAACCCGCGTCCATCTGGCGGATGTAGCTCACGCCGCGATCGAGGTCCCTCGGGCCAGTGTCCACGGCCTGCGCCTGGTACGACGTCTGGTATGGCTGGGGCTGGGGTTGTGGCTGGGCCTGCGGTTGACCTCCGCCATAGCCCTGGCCGGAGGCGGGCGCGGCCTGGCGGCTCCGCATCATCCTGAAGAGGAGGAAGATACCACCGCCGATCAGCAGGATCTCCATGAGGCCGATGCCGCCGCCCATGCCGCCGCCGAAGAGCATGCTGCCGAGAAGCCCGCCGAGCGCGAAGCCCGCGAGGCCGCCCATGAGGCCCGCGCCCCACCCCGAACGCTGGGGCTGCTGGACCGACGAGGGCGGAGAGGAGGGCTGACTTGGAGTCGCGGGGCTCTGCGAAGGACGCGCGGGAGACGAATAGCTGCGCGATCCCCGGCTGCCGCCCGAGCTGCCGCTGCCGGCCCGGGCCCACGCGTCGGTGACGAGCAATACCGGAGCGAGCGCGACGACCACAAGGCACGTGAGTACGAGGAATCGCTTCATGGGGTTTCCCCCTCCTTGGGCTCCGGATGCGTACGGCCCCGGCGCCTCGGTCGCAGTATAAACGATGAGCGGGCGTCGTGCGTCAAGAGGCCGCCCGGCGCAGCCTGTCCATGATGGTCCGCCCCATGCCGTCCTCGGAGACGGCCTCGACGAAGATGCCCTCCACCCCGGCGGCGTCGAGCTCCCGGAGGACCGCGAAGAGATCACGGGCATAGGCCCCGAGGTCGCCCGGCATGGTCCTCACGAGGAGCCCCGGGCGATCGAGGGAGACGGGGCGCTGGGCCATCAGGGCCACGGGCCTGCCGGCCACCAGCCACGGCGCAACTGCCACCTCCCCCGCTCCGCGCTCGACGATGATGACCTGGGCGCGGGGGGCATAGTGGCGGTAGCGGAGCCCGGGTGAGCGCCCCGCGGCCTCCTCGTCGTCGCCCGTGAGCACGGCCACCTCGCCGAGGCAGTCCCGCAGCTGCTCCAGCGTCACGCCGCCGGGTCTCAGCAGCATGGGCGGCTCAGTGGTCATGTCGAGGACGGTGGATTCCACGCCGACCGGAGTCGGCCCGCCGTCCAGGATCAGCTCGATGCGGCCGTCGAGGTCTGCCCGCACATGCTCGGCGCGAGTCGGACTCGGCCGCCCCGAGCGGTTGGCCGAGGGCGCGGCGATGGGGCGCCCGCTCGCCTCGATCAGCGCAAGCGCCACGGGGTGGGACGGCACGCGCGCGGCCACGGTGTCGAGGCCGCCGGTGGTGATGAGCGGCACCGCGCTGGCGCGCGGCAGGACGAGGGTCAGGGGCCCGGGCCAGAAGCGCGCGGCGGCATCCCGCGCGCGCGGCGGGACGCGCGCGGCCACGCTCTCGAGCGCGGCCGCGTCCGCCAGGTGGACGATCAGCGGGTTGCCCCGCGGCCGCTCCTTGGCTTCGAAGATGCGCGCGACCGCGGAGTCGGAAAGCGCGTCGGCGCCGAGCCCGTAGACCGTCTCGGTCGGGAAGGCGACGAGCCCACCCGCGCGGATCACCTCCGCCCCACGCCGGACTCCCAGCTCATCGGCCTTGAGGAAGAGAGTGCGCATGGACATGGAGGCCGACCCTACCGGAGAGAGGCCCTGGAGGCAAGCCGCCGCGAAGAAGTAGGGCGCGCCACCGGAACTTTCCCCTCCCCGCCCGGTCTAAGCGGGTAAATGCCCGGCTTGACCGGGCGAGGAGGGAACATGGACAAGAACCGTCGGCAGTTCCTGCTTGGATGTGGTGCGGGCGCGCTCGGAGCCATGACGGCCCCGGCGCTGGCCTGGGCGGAGGGCCGGCTGAGGGTGCTCGGCGAGCCGGTCGACGTCGAGCGGCCCGCGCTCGGCGGCCAGGTCAGCCCGGACTTCCAGCGCTGGATCGGCGCGGTGCGCGTGGGCCAGGCCGCGGCCCACGGCGGCCTCCTGGTCTTCTGGCTCAACGCCAAGGAACAGGCGCCCGCGCTCGAGGTCGCCACGCTGGACGAGGCGCGCAAATCAGGCGCGCTCCTGATCACCGAGCGCGACCAGGCGACGGTGCCCGAGCTCGTCGTCGAGAACCGCGGCAAGACACACGTCCTGCTCCTGGCCGGCGAGATCCTGATCGGCGGCAAGCAAAACCGCGTGCTGCGCGAGGACATCCTGCTGCCGCCGTGGAGTGGCCCGCGCGCGATCGGCGTCTTCTGCGTCGAGCAGGGGCGCTGGAACGAAGGCCGTAAGGACTTCGAGAGCAAGGGCAGCTTCGCCCAGCCCGGGCTGCGCTCGAAGCTTCTGGAGCGCCCGGACCAGGCCCGCGTCTGGGACAGCGTGGCCAAGTCGGCCCGCGCGGCGGAGGTGCCCGCCTCGCCCACCGGCAGCTACCAGGCCATCTACGAGGACGGCAAGGTCCGGGCGCACCTGAGCGAGATCGAGCGCGGGCTGACCTCTCGCGCCCCGGCCCCCGCCCACGGCGCCGCCGTGTTCGCGGGGACCTCGCTCCTGGGCCTCGACCTCTTCCACGCCCCGTCGCTCTTCGGGCGCGAGTGGCCCAAGCTCCTGCGCGCGCACGCCGTCGAGGCCTACCGGCGTCCGCCGACGCCCGACACGCTCGAGCCGAAGCTCCGCGCGCAGGTGGAAGGAATCGTCGCCCAAGCGGCCAAGGTCGAGGGCACGCTCCGGGGCAATGCGGGCGTGGGCCAACTCTTCGAGTTCCGCGTGCCGGCAGGCCGCGGCGCGGCCCTCCTCTTCGAGGGTGGCACCATCCACACCGCTATCCTTTAGGCGGGCTGGACTCCTAGCAGCTCGACTTCGAAGATGAGCGTGGCGCCGGGCGGGATGACGCCGCCCGCGCCGCGCTCGCCGTAGCCCAGGTGCGCGGGGATGATGAGCTTGCGCTTGCCGCCCGCCTTCATCGTGCCCACGCCCTCGTCCCAGCCCTTGATCACGCGACCCTTGCCGACCGGGAAGGCGAACGGCTCGCCGCGGTCCACCGAGCTGTCGAACTTCTGGCCACTCTTGAGCCACCCCGTGTAGTGCACGCTGACCGTGTCGCCCTGCTTGGGCCGTGCCCCCGTGCCTTCGGCGATCTCGACGTACTCGAGCCCGCTAGCCGTCTGGATAACCTGCTCGTCCATGATCGGGAGTCCCTCCTGGCCGGCATCATAACGCGTAGAATGGGAACGTGACATACAGTTGCGCGTTCTGCGGCGAGGACAACGAGGTCCTCGCGGACCCGAGCGGCGCCAGACGCCAGACCTTCACCGAGGACTGTACCGTGTGCTGCCGGCCGAACCTGATCACGCTCGTCTTCGATGGGGACGACGTCCGCCTCGACGTGGTCCAGGAGTACGAGGCGTGAGAGCGTCGCGGCGAGGCGGCCTCAGCGAGTGCGGCGGCCGACGAGCGCGGCCACCAGCGAGCGGCGGTCCGCGCGCGTGAGACCGCGCGCCATGGCCGGCGTCAGCAACCGCGTGTGCGGGATGTCGACCAGGTGCTCGGGGATCCACCACAGCGCGGCCTCCGACGTCATCCAGCCCGCGTGCGCCCTGTCGAATCGCGCGAGGTTGACCGGGCGCGAGAACGTGCGGAGCGTCCGCCTCCCCCGCAGGTCGACGTAGCCCTCGAAGTAGCTCATCGCCAGCTCCCGGAGACTCCGGTACACGGGCTCGCGGTAGCGCAGCCCCGAGTAGTTCGACTTGGCGACGGCGCCCCAGCGGCCGTGCTGGCTGAAGACGGCGATGACGTGGTCGGTGTCGTCCGGGACGGATTCGAAATCAAGGAGCAGCGGCGGGTAGCCCAGCACCCGGAGCGCCGCGGCCGCGAAGATGGCGCCCTCGAGGCAGTGCGCCGTGCGCTCGCGCAGCACGCGGCGCGGGGACCACGCCGTGTCCGCGAGGTGGTACGGCATGGAGTCGAGCAGGTCCTGCACGCCGCCCGGGGTCTTGAGCCCGCGGAGGATCCAAAGCTCACGTGATGTAAGCCCCAGTGACTTCTTCGCGACGCCGCGCGCCGCGTTCAATGGGTCACCGGAGGCTCGGCGTGGGCCGGGGGCGGCTCGCCGGGTATCCCAGTGAACCGCTCCCGCAGCGTCATCCAGAGCTCGAGCCGCGACCAGGCCGGCTCGGCGACGTAGCGCTGGCGGGCGGGATCGATCCACGGGTTGGGGAAGAAGACCGTCAGCATCTGCTCGCCCCGCCCGTTCCACATCCGGAAGCCCCAGGAGCTCGCGCGGCCGCCGCGGTCGAGGTTGCGGAAGAAGGCCGCCCGCGCGCACCGGCGCCACTCGGCAAGCTCGGGAGGTGTTGGCAGGCTCGAGCTTCCGCGGTGAGGGCCGATGCACAGGTGGAAGTGCCAGGACTCGCTGCCGCCCACCTGCACCGTCGCGTAGCCGTCGAGGAGCGAGATCATGGGCTTCTCGCCGAAGCGCCCCTCGAACACGGCGCCCTCGATGCAGGGGCCGAAGATCACGTCCCGCCAGTGCGCCTCGAACATCTCCCGGAGGAGCGTCAGCAACGCGGGCTCCGAGCACTCGACGTCGAAGTACTCGGTGCGCGTGCCGTCGATGTTGGCCTGCGCTGACGTTATGAGCGGCCTCACCGGGCTACGGCATGAGGCCCGGCAGCGACGGGAACAGGTCCGACCCGCCGAAGCCGCGCCTGACCGGGACGTAGAGCACCGACGGCCGGCCCTTGGCGCCCTGGGGGTAGAGATCCATCAGGTCGTAGACCGTGCGCGGCATGTCCGTGGAGACGGGCAGCCCGAGCTGCTTCGCGTTGACCACCAGGATCGGGAAGTCGTGCGTCCATCGTCCCTCGGAGAGGATCGTCGCGATCTCGATCGCCTTCTTCTGCGGGTAGCGCTTGCGCAGGAGGATCTGCGACACGAAGTACGCGACCTGGATGCGCGCCTTCTGCGCCACGTCGGCCAGCACCAGCATCTGGTCGCTGACGTTGGCCGGGCCTTTGATCTCGACCATGCGCACGATCGAGGCGGCCGGCATGTCGCCGATCTGCGGGTCCACGGGCCCGAGCACCGCGTTGGCGTCCATGACGATCAGGTCCGCCGCGAGCGCGATGATGGTGCCGCCGCTCATGGCGTAGTGGGGCACGAAGACCGTCACCTTCGCCTTGCGCTCCGAGAGCGCCTTGGCGATCTGCTCGGCGGCCAGGACCTGGCCGCCGGGAGTGTGCAGGATGACGTCGATGGGCTGGGCGTCCGGCGTGAGCCTGATGGCGCGCAGCACGGCCTCGGAGTCTTCGATGGTGATGTTGCTCGAGACCGGGACGCCAAAGACGCTGACCGTCTCCTGCCGGTGGATCAGCGCGATGACGCGCGATTTGCGCTCCTGTTCGAAGCGGTTGATGACGTCGGTGCGCGCCGCGGCGAGGCGGTTGGGCCCGAAGTAGACCTGCTGGACGATGACGACGGCCAGCGTGATAAACAGTGCCGCCTTCGCCAGGCCCAGCAGCCCCTGCACCCACGCGGCCCAGACGACGCGCACGGCGGCCCCGCGCTTACTCGGGCACGCTGTTCAGCACGTACAGCGCCGCGATCAGGCTGCCGCCCTCGGGGAACGGCCCGAACCACTTCTCGTAGATCGGCACGACCTCGGCGCTGCGGTAGAGCCGGGTCAGCGTGCGGTTGACCGCCAGCTGGAAGTTCGCGTCGCCCCGGCGGACCATGAACGCGTAGGGCTCGTACGAGATAAAGTCCTCGATGACCCTCAGCTTGGCCCGGTCCTTCGAGCCGGCGACCAGCCCGACCAGGAGCGCCCGGTCCGAGGCGTAGGCGTCGATCTTGCCCGCGTCGAGGGCGGCGAGCCCCTCCGCATGGTCCTTCACGGACAGAAGCGTCACGTTCTGGAGCGAGAGCTTCCTGACGACATCGCGGATGGCCCGCTCGGTCGTCGTGGTCGGGATGACCGCCACGCGCTTGCCGGGCAGGTCCGTGAGCTTGCCGATGCCGGAGGCGGTCGTCACGAGCAGGCTGCCGCCGTCGAGGAAGGTCAGCAGCGTGAAGTCCACCTGCGCCATGCGGGAGAGCGTCTTCGTCGTCGTGCCGCACTCGATGTCCACAGCGCCGTTGGCGACGGAAGCGATGCGATTCTCCGCGGTCACCTTGGCCCACTTGACGTCGAGTTGCGACAGCGAGAGGTCCTTTTTGATGCTGTCGGCGATGCGCAGGCAGAGATCGATCGAGTACCCCTGCGGCGTGCCGCTGGGGCCCACGGAGGAAAACGGCGCCGACGTCTCGGTGTAGCCAATGGTGATGGCGCTCGTCCGCTTGATCTTCGCGAGCGTGTCCTCCTGCGCGGCCGCCAATGAGGGGACCGCCAGCAGCAACGCGAGGGCGGTCGAGGTCAGCAGCCGTCGCATGGAGATGCCGCTTACTCGGGCAGGCCGTTCACAGCGGACCATCCGGTACTCCCTTCACGACAGCCAAGTGGAAGACGGAGGCACCGTAGCACCTTTGCGGGACGAGGCGCAACCGCGCCGGCCCCCGCCGTCATCGCGTGACCGAGATCCGCGGCGACGGCTGCCCGACGTGGATGTGCGCGCCAGACGCGGAGCCCGGCACGGCGCCCCAGGAGGCGATGAAGGGGATACCGGCCGCGCGCAGGTAGTCCCTAAGTGTCCGCCCCTCCGGGCTGTCCGGGTGCACGGCGACGTCGAGCGCATCCCTGTGGTCAAGGCCCATGCGGTCGTGCAGCGGCGTCTGGCCGT
The DNA here is from genome assembly GCA_030647435.1 of Candidatus Rokuibacteriota bacterium. Taxonomy (NCBI): domain Bacteria; phylum Candidatus Rokuibacteriota; species Candidatus Rokuibacteriota bacterium. Next base: position 32,084 of record JAUSJX010000106.1, on the reverse strand, counting down.
AGGAGCTCACGGGGAGCGGCCGGCCGAAGCGGGCCGCGAAGAACCGCCGAAGCCTGGGGGTGTCCGCAGTCAATGACCAGGCGGCCGGGCCGTTGTAGCGGATCAGGTCCGCGCTCTGCTCGTAGCCTCCCGGGCCCAGCGGCGGGAGACCCGCCAGTGCGCGCGCCGTCGTCGCCTCGGCCATCGCCTGGTCGGCGGCGGCGATGGCGCGCCGGGTCTCTTCGAGCCTCTCCTCCGCTCGTGCGACAGCCGCCTCGGTCTCCTCGAACTCCTTGCGCGAGACGATGCCGCGCTCGAGGAACTCCCGCCGCTGGGCGCGCAGCTTGTTCGCCCCCGCGAGCTCCCGCTCCCGCAGCGGCAGGAGGGTCTCGAGGCTCGCCCGGTATTCCTTGAGCGCGGCGACGATCTCGGCCGGGCGCTCTCTGGCTGAAACGGGGGCCGGCGTGGGGCCGGCTGCCCAGGGCGCCCGCGCGGGCAGGAGGGCCGAGGCGAGGACGGCGGAGAGGATCAGCGCCCGGGGAACGATCACCGCTGGCGGGGCGGATGGGCCCGCACGGTCGCCTCGTTGATCTCGGTGCCCCAGCCAGGACCAGTCGGCAGACTCATGTGGCCGTCCTTGATGGCGGGTTTCACGGTCACGAGGTCGTCGTGCCAGGGCACCGTGTCGGGATCGGTCTCCATGATGCGCAGGTTGGGGACGACCGCGCAGAAGTGCGCGCTCATCATCGTCGCGAGCGGCCCGTAGAAGTTGTGCGGGGCGATGTTGATCTCGTACGTGTCCGCCATGTTGGCGATCTTGACCGACTCCCCCACCCCGTTCCAGGGCGTGTCGATGATCGCCACGTCCACGGAGTAGTTCTCGAAGTACGGCCGGTAGTCCCGCCGCCCGAACAGGCTCTCGCACGAGGCGACGGGCATGGGCGCGCGGCTGCGGATGTACTGGAGCGCCTTCGGGTCCCGCGTGTCGAGCTCCATCCACAGGAGATCGAAGGGCTCCATCGCGCGCGCCATCTTCACGAAGCCTTCCGTCTTGTAGTTGAAGTTGAGGTCCACCATGATGTCCATGTTCGGCCCCGCGCCCTCGCGGAAGGCGGCCAACTGGTCCTGGATGCCCTTGATCACGTAGCGGTCGGGGTTCAGCTCGGGGAACCCCTCGGCCGCGCGGGCGAAGCCCGGGGCGTAGTTGCGCGGGTTGTCACCGAAGAGCAGCACGTTGGTCTTGAGCGCCGTATAGCCCTTGGCGACCACTTCCTTGCCCAGCTTCACGATGTCGTCGAGCGACCGCACCGGCGGGATCTGCATTTCCTTGTGGGCCCTGACCCGGTACGTCCCGCAGTGAGACCAGTAGAGGCGGATGCGGTCGCGCACGGGCCCGCCCAGCATCTCGTACACGGGGATGCCGAGGGCGCGCGCCTTGACGTCGAGCATCGCGTTCTCAATGGCGGCGATAGCCTGCTGGACCACGCCGCCGGACGACTGGCGCCGGACGGCGTACATGTGGGTGACGTGCGCCTCCCAGGCGCGAGGGTCCTTGCCGATGACGGCGGGCGCCAGGCGCTCGATCACCGCCGAGAGGCCGGGGCCGCCGAAGGTCTCGTTGTACTCGCTCCAGCCCACGAGCCCCGTGTCGGTCGTGAGCTTGAGGAAGTCGAAGTTGCGCGTTCCCGCGTCGGCGTGGAGCGATTCGAGCTTGGCGATTTTCATCAGGGCGTGACCTCCGACCATGAGAGTAGCGGGGATGCCGACGGTCGGCAAGTCGGCGCGGGCGGCCCGGGCTCCCGAAATTGGGCGGCGTTTGTGGTGGCGATGAGGACGGCCTTCCTGATAAAGATATTCATATCACAATGCTCGACTGGCTCATCGATTTCGTCTGGAGCATCGGCTCGTGGGGCTACGTGGTCGTCTTCCTCGGCGCCGCGCTGGAGTCGTCCGCCTTCCTCGGCCTGCTCGTGCCCGGGGAGAGCCTTGTGATCGTCTCCGGGGTTCTCGCTTCGGCGGGTCTCTTCGAGCTACCCACGCTGATCGCAGTCGTGTCCGCCGGCGCCGTGGTCGGCGACTCCATCGGCTACGAGCTGGGTCGGCGCCTTGGGCGCCCGTGGCTCCTGCGGCGGGGGGCGCGGCTGGGGTTCCACCGGGACCGCATCGAAGCCGTGGACGCGTTCTTCAAGCGCCACGGCGGCAAGGCGGTGCTCATCGGCCGCTTCATCGGCTTCCTGCGGGCGCTGGCGCCATTCGTGGCGGGCTCGGCGCGGATGCCGTACGGCCGTTTCCTGGCCTACAACGTGGCCGGCGCGATCCTCTGGACCGTCGCGTGCGTCTTCCTTGGCTACTTCCTCGGCGCGGCCTGGCCGATCGCGGAGAAGTGGGTCGGCCGTGCCGGCCTCGTGCTCGGAGTCGTCGTCGTCGCGGTGGCCGCATGGTGGCTCCGCCGCCGGCACCGGAAGCGCCGCGGTCGACAGCGCCGCTAGAGCGACTCGGTCGAGAGGCGCTCTGTCACTGTGGAGCGCCCCGGGTCCACCATCCGAATTCGGTGACGCGCCGGGCCGGTACTAGGGGCGCAGCACCCGGAGCGGCGTGCCGCCGAGGTATGCCTTGATATCTTCGAGGGCCTGGCCGTAGAAGACCCGGTAGGTCTCCTCGGTGACATAGCCGAGATGAGGCGTGATCGCGGTGTTGGGGAGCCGCCGGAACGGATGGTCGGGCGGCAGCGGCTCCTCGTCGAAGACATCGAGCCCGGCGCCGGCGATCGTGCCGTCCTGGAGCGCGCGGATCACCGCGGCCTCCTCCACGATGGGGCCCCGCGAGGTGTTGACGAGGTACGCGCTCCGCTTCATGAGACCCAGCTCGCGCGCGCCGATGAGCCCGCGGGTGCGCTCGCCCAGGACCAGGTGGATCGAGACGAAGTCCGAGCGCGCGAGCAGCTCGTCTTTTGTCGTGAGGCTCGCCCCCACCTCGGCGGCGCGCTCGGCCGTGAGGTTCTGGCTCCACGCGAGCACTTCCATCTCGAACGCGCGCCCTACCCGCGCCGCGCGCGAGCCCAGCGTCCCGAGCCCGAGGACCCCGAGCGTCTTGCCGTTCAAGCCGAGCCCGACGCTCGTCTGCCAGCGCCCCTCGCGCGTCGCGCGGTCCTCGGCGGGGATGCGCCGGGCGAGCGAGAGGATCAAGCCCCACGCCAGCTCCGCCGTCGGGTACGGCAGCCCGGCCGTGCCGCAGACGAGGACGCCGCGGTCGGCCGCCGCCTTCATGTCGATGGAGGCGTTCCGCATGCCCGCGGTGATGAGGAGCTTGAGCTTCGGCAGGCGCTCGAGCAGCGATCGCGGGAACGGCGTCCGCTCGCGCAGGGCCATGATGATGTCGAAATCGGCCAGCCGCGCCGCGAGCGCGTCCTCGTCGGCGAGATGGTCCTTGAAGACCACGACCTCCGTGCCTGTCGGCAAGCTCTTCCAGTCGGCCATGCTGAGCGCCACGCCCTGGTAGTCGTCGAGAAGCGCCACGCGCGCCACAATCACCGGGGGTCGTCGCCGTAGCGGTATTCGCGCGTCATCTCGTCGAGCCGCGCCTTGAGGTCGGCGGCCAGCCCCTTGTCTGCGGCGGCCAGCACGTCGTCGAGCTGCTCGGGCCGGCTTGCCCCGATGATGGGGGCCGTGACGGCCGGATGCGCCAGGACCCACGCGACCGCCATCTGCGCCATGGACATCCCGGCCGCGGCCGCCAGCGGGCGCAGCTCTTCCACAGTGGCGAACTCCCGCTCGTGCCAGTAGCGCTCCTGGTAGCGCCCGGCCGCGGTACCGAGCGTGAAGCGGGTGCCCGCCGTCGGGCCCGTCTCCCTGCGGTGCTTGCCCGAGAGGAAGCCTCCCGCCAGCGGGTTGTACGGGATGACGCCGATGCCCTCGACCCCGCAGAGCGGCAGCAGCTCGCGCTCGATCTGGCGGAAGAGCAGGTTGTAGCGCGGCTGGACCGAGTCGAAGCGCGCCAGCCCCTGCGCCTCGCTCCTGCCGAGCGCCCTCGCCACCTGCCACGCGGGGTAGTTCGAGCAGCCGACATGGCGCGCCTTGCCCGCCCGCACCACGTCGTCGAGCGCGCGCAAGGTCTCGTCCATCGGCGTCTCGGGGTCGGGGTGATGGATCTGGTAGAGGTCGACGTAGTCGGTGCGGAGGCGGCGCAGCGAGCCCTCGATGGCGTCGAGGATGTGCTTGCGGGAGGCGCCGCGGTCCCAGGGCTTCGCGCTCAAAGCGCCGGCGCACTTGGTGGCGACCACGAAGTCGTGGCGCCGGCTCGCGAGCCACCGCCCCAGGATCTCCTCGGTGCGGCCCACAGTATCGAAGGTGCCGCCCAGCGGATAGACGTCCGCCGCGTCGAGGAAGGTGATCCCGCCCGCGGCCGCGCGGTCGAGGATGGCAGCCGAGGCCGCCTCGTCGCACTGCAGCCCGAACGTCATCGTGCCGAGACAGAGGCGGGAGACCCGGAGACCGGTGCGGCCGAGGCGGACATGGCGCATGGGACCCCGAGAGTAGCGGGGATGCCCGCGATCGGCAAGTGGGCGCCGCCGGCCGTCATCCTGAGCCAGAAAAGATGACAGAAAACTCGCGGCGGGAGCCTATGCTTACACGGTATGACCCACCGCAAGTCCATGGTGCTGGCTCTCGCTGTGGCGCTGGAGATCGCAATCGCCCAGTCTGCCTGGGGGGCGTCGCCGAAAGAAGTGCTGGAGACCTTCTTCGGGGGCGCGAACGCGATCCTGCGATCCGCCGACGCGGAGCGAGGGACAGAGGCGCCGCGACAGGCCATCCGCGCGCTCGTCAACGAGATCTTCGACTACCGGGACGCCGCCGCGCGGGCCCTCGGCCCCGCGTGGCAGTCGAGGACCCCGTCCCAGCAGGCGGAGTTCGTCCGGCTCTTTGCCGATTTCCTCGAGCGCGGCTACATCGCCTTCGTCGGCACGAAGGCGAACGTGAGCGGCGGCATGCAGATCCGCTACCTCGAAGAATCCATCACCGGCGACTCGGCCGCCGTGGCAACCAGCCTGCTCACCCGCAACGGAAGCGATCTCGACGTCGACTACTTCATGGTCCGACGGGGCGGGCGCTGGATGGTCCGGGACGTGGTCGTCGACGGGATGAGCCTCATCGCGAACTACCGGGCGCAGTTCAACCGGATACTCAGCAGCTCGTCGTATTCGGAACTGGTTGCTAGAATGCAGGGCGATACGCCCGAGGTCCCGCGGCCGGCTGTCGCCGCGGCGGCGCTAGCGGCGCCTGTGGCGCAAGTGGCGCCAGTGGCTCAAGTGGCGCCAGTGGCTCAAGTACCGAAGGTCGCGCCAGCTCCGACGGTGGCGCCGGCAGTGGCACCGGCCCCCCAGCCCACCAAGCCCGCGTCACCCCCGGCAGTGGTTGTACCGGCGGTGATCGCGCCGCCGGTCGTCCGCCAGGAGGTTCAACTGGCGGCGCGCCCCGTCGAGATCGCGGCCCCGAGGGTCGAAGTCATCCGCGTGAGCGCGCCCGAGCCCGCGATCCCCGTCCAGGCAGCGCCCAAGGGCGCGAGCCGGGTGGTCGCGAGCCACTACTGGATCCAGGTGGGAGCGTTCAGGACGGTGGGGGCCGCGGTGCAGCTGGCTGAAGGGCTTCGCCGCCAAGGCATGGCGGCCTCGAATGATCCGCTCACGAGCGCGCCGGGGCATCCGGCGGGGGCGCTGGCGCGGGTGCGCGTGGGGCCCTTCGCGACTCACTCGGACGCCCAGTCGAAGCTTCGCGAGCTCATAGCGCGCGGCTACGCGCCGTTCATCGCCGCAGCGCGCCACTGACGTCGAGCCCGCGACTCGATCGGCGCCTTCGCCCTCTTCCTCTCTCCTGATTTCACCGCCGCGCCGAGGGGCAGGCTGACCCTCTTCTCTCCCGGCCTGGCTTCTCCAAGGAGGAATGTGCAATGAGCCTCATCACGATCGATCAGCTGGATATGACGGTGCCGATGGCCCGCTACGAGGACCTCGTCATGTACGTCGACTTCCTGAACGAGGGCATGACCCGGTTCGAGATCAACACGCCCAACCGGATCGCCGCGTTCATCGCGCAGCTCGCTCACGAGTCAGGCGATTTCCGTCACACCGAAGAGAACCTGAACTACTCATGGGCGGGACTGCGGAAAACCTGGCCCGGGAAGTTCACGACCGACGCAATCGCGCAGCAGTATCACCGCCAGCCCGAGCGGATCGCCAACGTCGTCTATGCCGGCCGCTACGGCAACGGCGCCGAAGCCAGCGGCGACGGCTGGAAGTATCGCGGGCGCGGCCTGATCCAGCTCACGTTTCATGACAACTACGTCGCCTATTCCCGGGCAATCACCGAGCCGTCCGTCATCAGTGCGCCTTCGCCTGTCGCCCAACCGCGCCACGCCGCCCTGTCGGCGTGCTGGTTCTGGCAAAGCCACGGCCTCAACTCGATCGCCGATGCGGGCGACCAGGCCGGCTTCAACCAGATCAGCTTCAAGATGAACGGCGGATGGAACGGCAAGGAGGACCGGCTTGAGAACTGGGCGGAGGCCCGGGCAGTCATGCTGGCGTGACCTGCGCGAGGCGGGAGAAGGTCGCAAGTGAAGCGGCGCGTTGCGCGGGCTCTGCCGATCACCTACGATGGCCTTCGTGACCGGCCCAGACGCCACCCGGCGCGCCTTTCTCAAGACCGGTGCCGTTGCCCTGGGAGCCATGCTGATGCCCGCTGAATCGAGCGGTGATGGTGTCCTCGAGCGGCGCATTCCAAAGACGGGCGAATCGATTCCCGCGATCGGCCTGGGCACCTGGCAGGTGTTCGACGTCGCCGGCGATCCCGCCGCGATGGCCCAGGCGAGGGACACGCTCAAAGCCTTCGTCGGCCTGGGCGCCCGTGTGGTCGACAGCTCCCCGATGTACGGATCGTCCGAATCGGTGACCGGGCAGCTCGCGTCCGAGCTGGGCGTCCGGGCGAAGCTGTTCGTCGCGACCAAGGTGTGGACCAGCGGGAGGCAGGCGGGCATCCGCCAGATGGAGGACTCGATGCGGAAGCTGCGCGTCGAGCGCCTCGACCTGATGCAGGTGCACAACCTCGTCGACGCGGACACGCACTGGGCGACGCTCTCCGACTGGAAGGCATCCGGCCGGGTCCGCTACGCCGGCGTCACCCACTACCACGCCTCAGCCCACGCGGAGCTGGAGAGATTCCTCAAGCGGGGAGACATCGATTGCATCCAGGTCAACTACTCGCTCGCCGAGCCGGAGGCGGAGCGGCGGCTGCTCCGGGCCGCCGCCGACAGCGGCACCGCCGTGATCGTCAACCGCCCGTTCGCCGAAGGCGCGATGTTCCGGCGGGTGAAGGGGAAGCCCGTGCCCGAGTGGGCGAGGGAGATCGGCTGCGCGAGCTGGGCGCAGTTCTTCCTCAAGTGGATCCTCGCGCAGCCGGCCGTCACCTGCGTCATTCCGGCCACGCGCAATCCGGCGCATGTCGTCGACAACGTCAACGCCGCCGCCGGCCCCCCGCCGGACGAGGCAATGCGCAAGAGGATGTCGGGCTACTTCCACTCGCTGTAGCCCGCCCCCTCTTCGACAAGGCCGGCCCGCGGGCCACGGAGGCGCGTGACGAGGCGCTCGTCCGGTGCGTGCAACTGCTGCGTGCCGCCGGGCGCCCGGCTGACGCGGCGGCGCTGGAAGCGCGGATGCTGCCCCAGCACCGGGCGGCCGCCGCTCGCAAGGCGGTCGAGGAAGCCTGGGACGCGGCCGGGACGGCGCAGCGGGCGGGTCGCACCGCGGAGGCGGACCGGATCCTCCAGGGAGCAGTCCGCGAGGCCGAAGCGTCGGGTGATCGCGACCTGGCCCGGCGGGCCCTGGTGATACTTGCCTTCTACTACAAGCAGACCGGCCGCACGGCCGAGCTTCAGGCCGTGTGCCGGCGGCTCGCGACCTCCGGCCCGCCCTGCTAGCGTGCCAGCCTGAGGCATGCCGCGCAGGCATCCGTCGCGATGACACCGACCCGCCAGCCCGACCTCGCTGTGCCCGGCCCCTCCGAAGGGTCGCTGCCCGGTCTCCGCTGGTGGTCGTTCGTCATTCTCGCGGCCGGCGGCGCGTCGTTTTCCTGGGCGGCGGGCGTCAGGGGCCGGCGACGGGCCCGCTGAGAACGGTGTGGGCGCTGACGCTCATGATGGGACTGGCGCTCGCCGTGTTTCTCGAGGTGGTGGCGCGGACGTGCGTGGCCCGTCAGCGTCTCGCGACGGGATTCGACGCGTCGCCCGAGGCCGCGCGGGCCATCCTCGACGCCAGCGCCGGGCTGACTCGAGTCGTGAGCCTCGCGATCTCCGTGTTCATGTCCCTGCTGGTTGTCCCGCAGACCTGGCTCCCCGACTTCGGCCAGGGACGGGCGCTCGGCCTCGGGACGGCGATCCTCCTGGGCGCCATCGTCTGGTCGGTGTGGTCTCTCAAGTCGGTGCATCGCCGACTCGAACGCACGGGACAGCTCGGGGGCCTCGAGGGCTGGAACGGGTTCATCTACAGCAACGCGAAGGATCCGCGCCTGTGGGTGCCGAAGCTTCCGGCTTCGGCGCGACGCTCAACTTCGCCCACGTGCGGGCGTGGCTCATCCTGGGGGGCGATTCTCGCCTTCCCGCTGACGGGTGTCGCATTCGCGCTCGTCTCGGCTCTCTGCCGCTGAGCACGGCGCGGCGTCCGCTCAATGCGCGGCTTCGCGGGCGAGCGACTCGTTTCGCCGGCCCAGCCAGAGCCCGTTGACCAGCCAGAGAACCGCGATCGGCACGGCCGCAACGCTGATGCCCGCCAGCCCGAGCCCAAGGAGCCCCATGCCCGCATACACCCAGGCGCCGATCTGGTCGCCCGCGCGGTAGACGAAGGTATCGATGAAGCTCTTGGCCTTGTACTTGTCTTCGCGGGGTACGACGGTGAAGCACATCTCGCGGGTGGGCCGCGCCACGGCGAAGTTGCCGGCCCGCCGCAGGACCTGGAACGTGATGATTGCCGACACGGTCGGCGCGAGCCCGAGGACGGCGAACCCCCCGACGCTCAGCGCCGGAAGCAGGGTGAGCGTGACAGCGACGCCGAGCCTCTTGATGATCCGCCCCGTCAGGAAGAGCTGAATGAGAAGCGTGAGGACGTTGACCGCCAAGTCGATATTGGCGAAGAACGCCGTTCGCGCCGAGCGGTCCGTGAAGCTGTGTTTCGCGATATCGGCCTGTTGGAAGTAGAGAAACGTCGACAGGATCGTGAAGAGCAGCATGTACACCGTCAGGTTTAAGAGATAGGGCGATCGGACGGCGTGGGCGAATCCGGACAGCACGCCGCCGCCGACGGCCGCGTCGTCTCCGCCCGCTCCGGCCCGCTCGCGCAGGCCCCGCGCGATCCTCGCCAGGCGCCGGACGCTGAACACGGCCACCTCGAGCAGCACGGCCGAGACGAGCAGGAGCCGGCTCCGGCCGAGATGTTCGACCAGCGCGGAGGTCAACGACGATCCGACGATCCCGCCGATGGTGCCGCCCGCGGCAATGAAGCCGAACAGCCGCCGGCTCTGCTCGCTGCTGAACACGTCGGCGAGAAAACCCCAGAACACCGACACGACGAAGAGATTGAAGATCGCCACCCAGATGTAGAACACCCTGCCCGCCCACACATTGGCGGGCCCCGAGGTCGTCTCCAGCAGGACCAGAAAGAGCACGAGGTCGGCCATGAAGAATCGGTACGTCCACGAGATAAAACGAACGGGCGCGAGCCGGACCACAAGCGCCGAGAACGGCGGGTTGGCGATCAACATGCCGATCAGCGTTCCGGTGAAAAGCCACGGCAGGTTCTCGATGCCGCCCGCCGCGCCGATCTCGTCGCGAATCGGCCGGATGACGTAGTACGCGGACAGGATCGAAAAGAAATAGAGCCACGACCATGCCACCGCCGTCGCTTCGGCAGGCCTCACGTCGATCACGGTGCGGAGCACTCGGAGCGTCAAACCGCCGCCGGCGTCGCTGGACTTTTCGGTGGGCACGGAGTATTCCTTGTTGGGTGTTCGCACGGACCGCCGGACATGACCGATCAAAAAGAGTAGCAGTATCGCATCCCACCGGGTGAGGAGATTTACGATGAGAGCGAATGGCGCACTCAACGAAGGTCGCCGCCGGCTCCTTCAGTCCGCAGGGGCGGCCGTCGCGGGCGCGGCCCTCGGCACGATCCCGCTCGCGGCGAAGGATCTGCGCCGCGGGCTCGGCCTCGGTTCCTGACGTGATGGAATACCGGACACTCGGCCGGACGGGGCTCAAAGTTTCCGCGCTCGCCTTCGGGTGCGGCGACGTCGGCGGCTTGATGGTGCGGGGCGAGCCGGCCGACCGCGAGCGCGCCGTAGCGCGCGCAGTCGAGCTCGGCATCAACTACCTCGACACCGCGCCATCCTACGGCAGCGGCCAGTCGGAGAAGAACCTGGGAGCCGTCTTGCGCGCGCTGCGCCCGCCGGTGATCGTGGGCAGCAAGTGCCGGCTGAGCCAGGCCGACATGGAGGACGTGCCGGGCGCGATCGCGCGCTCAGTCGAGACGAGCCTCGGGCTGCTCGGACGGGGACGCCTCGACCTCTTCCACCTCCACAACCCGATCGCGCGCGTCAGGAGCGAGCGGCGCCTCGGGGTCGCCGACGTGCTGGACGCGGTCGTGCCTGCGGTCCGACGCCTCCAGGAGCAGGGCAAGATCCGCTTCTTCGGCGTGACGGCGCTCGGCGAGACCGGGGCGCTCCACCGCGCGCTGGCGAGCGGCGCCATCGACACGGCGCAGGTGTGCTTCAACCTGCTGAGCCCGACCGCGGCGCACGAGGTGCCGGCAGGCTTCCCGGCGCAGGACTTCGACGGGCTCGCGCTCTTGGCGGGCGAGCAGGGCGTGGGCACGATCGGCATCCGCGTGCTCGCGGGCGGCGCGCTCAGCGGGCAAAGCGCCCGGCATCCGATCGCCATCCCCGCGGTCGACCCGATCGCCTCGGGCCCGGACTACGCGACCGATGTTTCGCGCGCCCGGGCCTTCGAGCCGCTTGTCGCCGAGGGATATGCCTCTAGCGTGATCGAGGCCGCCTTCCGCTTCGCGCTGACCACGGACGCCCTGTCCACGGTGCTCATCGGCACTTCGGACCTCTCTCAGCTCGAGTTCGCCGCCGCCGCCGTGGCTAAGGGACCCCTGCCCGCCCCTGCGATGGAGCGACTCCGCTCCGTCTGGGCGAAGCTCGCCACTACCTAGCGCTCGAGGCGGGCGGGGCCTGTCGTCGGGGGCGGCGGGGCCGCGGCCGGCTACGTCACCCTACGCTGGCGTGATTCGCAGCCCTGCGGGCTGCGCGCACTTGCGAAGGGCCCACTCCGCAGGCCGCGGCCCCGCCGCCCCCAACGCCACCCGCCCGGGTTCGGTGTCGCGACAAGTGACAAGCAGGCGGCTCAAAAAGGTCCAGATGCGAGGCGGCGCCCGACGGCCGCACGCGAGGCGTAGTCTTTCTACGTTGAGCGTGCGGCCGAGGGCGCCAACGAAGCAGATGGGCCTTTTTCAGCCGCCTGTTAGCGGTTGGGGCCTCTGCCCATTGGATAGGGTTGCCAGCGGATGAGGGTGGTTCTTGCGAGGACGCCGGGATTAACGGCCGAGCGGGGCCACTTGCCTTGGAGCACGGTAGCGATCTCGCGGCCGAGACGACGGCGGGTCTCGGGCGCCATGCGGGCGGTGGCGGACGCGATGTGAGGCGTGACGATGACGTTGTCCATGTGCAGCAGCGGGTTCATTGGATCCACGGGCTCCTGCTCGAAGACGTCCAGCGCCGCCCCCGCGATCTCCCTCTGCTTGAGCGCCTCGATCAGCGCCTTCTCGTCCACCGTCGGCCCGCGGCCGTTATTGATGAAGATGGCGCTCTTCTTCATGGCCTTGAACTGCTTCTCGCTCATCATGTGGTGCGTCTCCGAGTTCAAGGGCGCGTGCATGGACAGAAAGTCCGAGCGCTGGCACAGGTCGATGAGGCTCGTGACCGGCTCCACGCCCACGGCGGTCATCTCGAGCTCACCCAGGAACGGGTCATACGCGATGACCCGCAGGCCGAAGGCGTGGCAGCGGCGGGCGACGGCCTTGGCGACGTTGCCGAAGGAGATGAGGCCGATCGTCTGGCCGTAGAGGCGCGGGATATCCTTGAAGTACGGCCGTCCCTCCGTCCACTTGGCGTCCACCGTCAGCTGGTGCATGAGGCGCAGGCGCCGATGGGCGGCCAGGAACATCGCCATCGTATGGTCGGCGACCTCGTCGATGAAGACGTCGGGGACGTTGGTGACGACGATGCCGGCCTCCGTGGCCGCGTCCACGTCCACCGTGTCGGCGCCGACGCTGCCGAGACCGATGACCTTGCAGTTCTTCAAGCCCTTGATGACGGCGGCCGTGATGCGGCGGTTCCGCGCGATCACGGCGTCGGCGTCCTTCGCCGCTGCGATGAACTCCTCCTCCGTCTTCGCGGGCACCTCGACGATCTCGGCGCCGATCGGGTCCAGCGCCTCCCGCTCGATCGCGTAGGCGCCGTCGGCGAGATCATAGGTGATCCCACCGGATGGCTGCTGGACGACGACCTTGAACTTTCCCTTTTCGGCTGGCATGCGTGCGTCCTCCCTATGGGTGTAGTGCCGCGAGTTCCGTCAGCTCCGGCTGCGGCGGCCCGTCCGCGCGAGCAGCGCCTCGGCCGCGCCGACGACGCGCTCCGTGGTGAAGCCGAGCTCTTTCATCAGGACATCGCCGGGCGCCGAGGCGCCGAAGCGGTCCAGCGTGACGGTGGCGCCGTCCGTTCCGGTCCACCGCTCCCAGCCCAGCGTAGAGCCCATCTCCACGGCGAGGCGCGCCGTCACCGAGCTGGGCAGCACGCTCTCCCGGTACTCGGCGCTCTGCTCCTCGAACAGCTCCCAGCAGGGCATGGACACGAGCCGCGCGGTGATGCCCTTCGCGGCGAGGATGGACTCCGCCGCGACGATGAGCTGCACTTCCGACCCGGTGGCGATCAGGATGATGTCGGGGCGCGCCGCCCCGGCGCGGGGGTTCAGCACGTACGCGCCGCGCGTCAGCCCTTCGGCGGAGGCGTAGACGGAGCGATCGAGCGTCGGCACGTTCTGGCGGGTCAGCGCCATGGCGGTCGGCCGGTGGCGGTTCCGGATGGCGATCTTCCACGCCCACGCCGTCTCGTTCGCGTCGCCGGGACGGATGAACAGCAGGTCGGGGATGGCCCGGAGCGCCAGGAAGTGCTCCACCGGCTGGTGCGTCGGGCCGTCCTCGCCCACGCCGATGCTGTCGTGGGTGTAGACCCAGATGGAGCCGAGGCGCGCGAGCGCCGAGAGGCGGACCGCCCCGCGCATGTAGTCGGAGAAGACCAGGAAGGTCGAGCCGTACGGAATGAAGCCGCCGTGATACGCCATGCCGTTCACGACCGCGCCCATCGCGTGCTCGCGGACGCCGAAGTGGACATTTCGCCCGCTGTAGTCCCACGCTCCTCCCACCGCCCCCTGCACGCCCTCCTGCGGCTGCGACGCGGGCGCGAAATCGCCCTGCCCCTTGAGCCAGGTGAACGTGGAGGGGTCGAGGTCCGCCGAGCCGCCCACGAGCTCGGGCAGCTTCTTTGCTAACGCCTGCATGACGCCCTCCGAGGCCTTCCGCGTGGCGAGCCCCTTCGGATCGGCGGCGAAGGCCGGCAGGTCTGTGTCCCAGGCCGCGGGCAGCGCGCCGGCCATCCGCCGGGTGAGCTCGGCGGCGAGATCGGGGAAGGCGGCCTGGTAGGCAGCCAGGCGTCGGCGCCAGTCATCCTGCTCCTTCGAGCCGCGCTCCACCGCTTTGCTGAAGTGCGCGCTCACGTCGCCGGGAACGAGGAACGGCGGATCGAGAGGCCAGCCCAGGTTCTCCTTGGCCGCCTTGACCTCATCGGGTCCCAGCGGGCTGCCATGGACATGGAAGGTGCCCTGCTTGTGGGGCGCGCCGTACCCGATGACCGTGCGCACCGCAATGAGCGAGGGGCGGTCGCCGACCTGCTGGGCGGCCCGGAGGGCCTTGTCCACCGCGCCCAGGTCGTTGCCGTTCTCCACCGCCTGGACGTGCCAGCCGTAGGCGGCAAAGCGGGCTTGGACGTCTTCGTTGAACGAGACCGAGGTCGTGCCCGCGAGCGAGATGCCGTTGTCGTCGTAGAGGACGATGAGCTTGCCGAGCTTGAGGTGGCCCGCGAGGGAGACGGCCTCGGCCTGCACGCCTTCCATCATGTCGCCGTCGCCCGCCAGGACGTACGTGTAGTGGTTGATGATGTCGTGTTCCGGCCGGTTGAAGCGCGCGGCCAGGTGCGCCTCGGCGAGCGCCATGCCGACCGCGTTGCCGATGCCCTGCCCGAGCGGCCCGGTCGTCGCCTCGACTCCCTTCGTCAGGTGACTCTCCGGGTGCCCCGGGGTGAGACTCCCCCACTGGCGGAACTGCTTGATCTGCTCGAGCGGCAGGTCGTAGCCCGTGAGGTGCAGCAGCGAGTACAGCAGCATGGAGCCGTGGCCCGCCGAGAGGACGAAGCGGTCGCGGTCAGGCCAGGCCGGGTCGGACGGGTTGTGGCGCAGGAACCGCGTCCACAGGACGTAGGCCGGCGCGGCCGCGCCCATGGGCAGGCCGGGGTGGCCGGAGTTCGCCTTCTGCACGGCGTCGACCGACAGGAAGCGGATGGTGTTGATGGCTCGCTCGTCGAGGCTCTGTGGGGTCAGGGTCGGCTCCCTTGCCAGGTCCCATTGTCAAGTCAATGTCCAGTCGCGCACGCGAAACCTCTCCACGTCGGGCCGCCCGTGGATAGCCTCAAGAGAGTAGCACCGGAGCGGCGTCTCAGGCCAGCGCCGGGCCCCGGCGCGGCGAGCGGGCGGCGGTGACCGAAGCACCTCGCCCTTGACAGCACCGTCGTCGCCCCTGTATGTGGAGGACACCATGAAAAAACACACGATGCTCCCGCTCGGCCTCGGCCTCGTCATGCTCTTTGGAACGCTCTGCGTGGGGGCACCAGCCGGCGCCCAGACACCGAAACGCGGCGGCATCCTCAACGCGATGCTCGCCGAAGACCCGCCGGGGCTCTCGATCCACGAGTCGGCCACGATCTCCGGCGTGTGGCCGGTGGCGCCCTGCTACTCGAACCTCGTCCTCTTTGATCCCTTCAAGCCCCTGGAGACCGCGGAGACGGTCATTCCCGAGCTGGCGGAGCGGTGGTCGTGGCAGGACAACTACCGGAACCTCGTCTTCTTCCTGAGAAAGAACGTGCGGTGGCACGACGGCAAGCCCTTCACGTCGAGGGACGTCAAGTACACGTTCGACGTCGTCCGCGAAGCGCCGGACGCGCCGACCAAACTCCGCCTCAGTCCACGAAAAGACTGGTACGCCAACATCGAGGCCATCGAGGCGCCTGAGCCCTACACGGTGATCTTCAGGCTCAAGCGGCCCCAGCCTTCGCTCCTGCTCATGCTCGCCTCCGGCTACTCGCCGGTGTACCCGGCCCACGTCCCTGTCGCCGACCTGCGTCAGCGCTGCGTCGGCACGGGGCCTTTCAAGCTCAAGGAGTACGTCCGGGGCCAGATGATCGAGATGGAGCGGAACCCCGACTACTTCGTCCCGAACCGGCCCTACCTCGACGGGATCCGCTACCCGGTCATCACAGAGCGGGGCACCCGGCTCGCAGCGCTCCAGGCCGGACGGCTGGACACCTCCGTGCCGCTCGAGATGACAAAGCTCATGGCGGAGACGGCGAAGAAGAACGTGCCGTCGCTCGTGGTGAGTGTGATCGGCCAGAACGGCAGCGACAACGTGGTCGTGAACCACAAGCGCGCCCCATTCGACAACCTGACGATTCGGCGCGCGATCAGCTATGCGATGGACCGGCACGCCTACGTGCAGGGCGTCCGCCAGAACGGCGCCGTGGTCGGCGCCGCGCTGATGCCCAAGCCCTTCGACGCGTGGGGCCTCCTCGACAAGGACCTTCGGACGCTCCCGGGCTATCGCGGGCCGGAGCAGGACAAGGCGGAGGCGAAGCGGCTCCTGGCCTCCGCAGGCTACGGCCCCGGCAAGCCGCTCCGCGTCGAGCTGGTCACGCGGGCGTTCGCGATCTACATAGACCTGGCCTCGTTCGTGGTGGACCAGCTTCGGCAGGTGGGGGTGGAGGCGACGCTCAAGCAAATCGAGACGGCCCAGTTCTTCCCTGCCCTCGCCCGGCGCGACTACCAGATCGGCGCCAACCTCACGGCGTCGGGCATCGACGACCCCGACGGGTTCCTCTACGAGAACTACCGGTGCGGCTCCTCGCGGAACTACACCGACTACTGCAGCGAGGAGATGGACAAGTTGATCGACCTCCAGTCTCAGGAGCTGGACCGCGCCAAGCGGCTCACGCGCGTCTGGGACATCCAGCGGAAGCTCGAGGCCGACGTCGCACGGCCCATGCTGGGCTGGCGCAACGAGTACTTCACCCAGTGGCCCTACGTCAAGAACCTCGTCCCCCACAACTCGCTGTACAACTACGGGCGGATGCAGGACGTCTGGCTCGACAAGTAGGAGGAGGCCATCATGCCTACGATCACCCACAAGGGCGTCAAGCTGGCCTACGAGAGCCGGGGCAGGGGCAAGCCAGCCTTCGTCTTCGTGCACGGCTGGACCTGCGACCGGTCGTTCTTCGCCCCTCAGGCGAAGCACTTCGCGCGGCGCCACCGCGTGGTCTCTCTCGACCTGCGCGGCCACGGCGCAAGTGACAAGCCCCAGGGGCCGTACCCCATCTCCGCCTACACGGACGACATCGCCTTCCTGATCGGCAAGCTCGGCCTCGGCAAGGTCGTCGCCGTCGGTCACAGCATGGGCGGCATCACGGTCCTCGACCTGGGCGCCTCCCATCCGGACAAGGTGGCCGCCATCGTCATGGTCGACCCGGCGCCATTCGTCTTTCCTCCCGAGCTCAAGGCCGGGGTCGGAGCCATGGTGGCGGCCATCGAGGCGGGCAACCAGGAGCCGCGCCGGCAGTTCATCGCCAACAACCTCTTCATGAAGACCTCGGACAAGCGGCTCGTCAAGCGCGTGCTCAAGGTGATGATGGCGTCGCCGAGCTACGTCGCCGCGAACGCGATGAAGGGCATCCTCGCCTTCGACGGGCCGGCGACCGCGGCGCGCTGCAAGGTCCCCGCGCTCCACCTGTGCGCCACGCCGCCGCTCAACCCGCCGCATCTCATGTCGGGATGGCTGCCAAACGTCGTCAACGGCTGGACCGTGGGCGCCGGGCACTTCAACATGATGGAGGTACCCGATCAGGTCAACGCGATGATCGGCGCATTTCTGCGCCACCACGTCGAGCCTCGCTGAAGGAGCGCGGCCCCGCTCAGGCCCTGTCCACGGCGGGGCGGATGGTGCCGGTGACGAGGTCGAGGAGCTCGAGCATCTGCGTCAGGTCGTCGCGGCGGAAGTCGATCATGACGTGGCCCAAGCCGAGGCGCTTGTACTCGCAGAGCTGGTCCACCACTGCCTGATTCCCCTGGGCGAGGAGCTCGGCCTTCAGAGAGAGGCGGATCGAGAGCGCGATGCTCTCGAAGGGGCGGCGCGCCGAGTCGGCGACAGTGCGCAGTCGGCCCAGCGCCTCCTTGAGCTCAGCCGGAGTCTTCGACGTTGCGTGCCAGCCGTCTCCCAGCGTGACGACGCGCCGGAAGGCACCCGGGCTGTCGCCGCCGACCCAGATCGGCGGGTGCGGCTTCTGCACGGGCTTGGGGGCGAAGCCGATGTCGCTGAAGCGGAAGTACTCGCCGGCGAAGGACGGGTTGTCCTCAGTCCACAGCGCCTTGAAGACGCGCAGCATCTCGTCGGCCTGCCGGCCCCGCTCGTGGAAAGGCGCGCCCAGGATCTCGAGCTCTTCCTTCCACCAGCCGACACCCACGCCGCAGATGAGCCGCCCGTTCGACAGCGCGTCGATGCTGGTGAGCATCTTGGCCATGACGACGGGATGCCGGTGTCCCAGGATGAAGACCGACGCGCCGAGCCGCGCGCGCGACGTGCAGACGGCGGCGGCGGCGAGGGCGACGACGGGCTCGAGGTAGGCCTTGTCGGGCGGATGCGGGAAGCGCCCGCCGGGGTAGCTGCCCGTCGCCTTCCTTGGGAAGATGACGTGGTCGCTGACCCACAGCGACGCGATGTCGCGCTTCTCGGCCTCGCGCGCGAAGGTCATCAGCGCGTCCCGCGTGGCCACGGGCCCCTGCGTCGGAAGGTGGCAGCCGATATCCATGGGGCCAGATATTGCGCCGGCGGCGGGCCCGCGTCAAGCGATGGAGAGGGGCCGCCAAGCCTGCTATCATGCCGGGCGGACCCGATGAATCTCCTTCGACCGCTGGATCGTCACCTGGTCGTCAATGGCCTGCGGCTCCACGTCCTGGACTGGGGCGGTGGCGACCGCACGCCGCTGGTGCTCCTGCACGGCTTCACGGGGAACGCGCACGCCTGGGACACCCTCAGCATCGCGCTGCAGCCGCATTTCCACGTGTACGCGGTCGACCAGCGCGGCCATGGCGACAGCGATCCGGCCGAGGTCTACAACGCCATCGTGGCCTTCGACGATATCTCCGGCGTCGTGGATCAGCTGGGCCTCACCTCGTTCGTCCTCATCGGGCTCTCGATGGGCGGCCGGAACGGGATGTACTTCACGTCAAAGCGGCCCGACAGGGTCCAGAAGCTGGTCATCGTCGACATAGGTCCCGAGATCAGCAAGCGGGCGGCTCAAGCTCCGGCGGGGCCTCCCGAGCCCGACACGTGGGAGAGCATCGAGCAGGCGGCCCAGCATCTCTACCGCGGCAACCCGTATCCCGGGATCCACTACTATCGCTGGGTCGCGTCGCACAGCCTCCGGCAGCGCCCCGACGGCGCGATCGTGTGGGCCTGGCACCCGAGCGTGAAGGAGCGGCGCTCCCAGCCGGATCTCGACTGGTGGGGCGTCGTGCGCTCGATCACGCCGCCGACCCTGGTGCTCCGCGGCGAATCGAGCCCCATCCTCGACCGCGAGGTCGCCCTACGCATGGCTCGAGAGCTGCCGCACGGCCGCTTCGTCGAGATCCCGCGGGCGGTCCACACGCTTCACGAGGACAATCCCGAGGCGGTCCTGGCAGCGTTGAAGGACTTCCTGGCCTTCTGACCCTGGATCGACAAGAGAGGCTCCGCCGATGAAGATCACCCACGTCACCACGCGCGTGCTGCGCACGCCGGCCGATAACCCGCTCGTCGTCGGCCTGCCCGAGCCCACCGACACGCGCGAGTTCGTCACGCTCGAGCTGGGCACCGATCAGGGCCTGGTCGGGCTCGGGCTGACCTTCTTCGGCGGCGCGCTGACGCCGGCGCTCAAGGCCGCCGTGGATGCGCTCGCGCGGCTCATCATCGGCGACGACCCGACGCAGGTCGAGGCCATCGCCGCAAAGCTCAGACGCGCCGCGGGCAGCTCGGGTTCCGGCGGCATCTTCTCGCTGGCGCTCTCGGCCGTGGACATCGCGTGCTGGGACCTCAAGGGAAAGGCCGCGGGCAAGTCGGTCTGCGCGCTGCTCGGTGACCTGCGCGATCGCGTGCCGACCTATGCGAGCGGCGCTCTCATGCGCCAGCACCCGGTCGACTACCTCGCCAAGGCGGGACCGCGGCTGGTGGACATGGGCTTCAGGCAGATGAAGATGCAGTGCGGGAGCGAGGCGACGATGGCGGCATCCGTCGAGCGCGTGCGCGTCATGCGCGAAGCCGTAGGCCCCGACATCGACCTCATGTGCGACATCAACCAGCTGTGGAGCGTGCACCACGCCATCGACGTGGGGCACCGGATCGCCCCATACCACCTCTTTTGGTTAGAGGATCCGACCGCCCACGACGACTATGCCGGCCTCGCGCGCGTGGCCGACGCCCTGGTCACGCCCATCGCTGCGGGCGAGTACCACTACGGCATCGTGCCCTTCCGTCACCTACTGGAGGCGCGCTCCGTCGACATCGTGATGATCGATCTCCTGCGGGTGGGCGGCATCACGCAGTGGATGAAGGTCGCCGGCATGGCCGAGGCATTCAACCTGCCCGTGGTGAGCCACCTCATCCCGGAGATCCACGTCCACCTTGTGGCCGCTATCCCCAACGGCCTCACCGTCGAGTACATGCCGTGGACGCTCCGGCTCTACGAGGAGACGCCGGCGATGGAAGGCGGACATCTGATCGTGCCCAAGAAGCCGGGCCTCGGCCTCGCCTTCGACCAGGCGGCGATCAAGCGCTACCAGGTGAGCTGAAGCCGCCGCATCCAGAAGACGTCAGGAGTCTTTCGCTTCTCGGGCCACGCCAAGGCAGAGATGGCGAAGGATCAGCTGACGACCCAGGACGCGCTGAATGTTTTGCGAGCCGGTGTGGTTGAGCCCTCGGAACTCGTGAGCGGCTCCTGGCGACACCGCGTCAAGACCAACCGAATTTGTGTGGTCGTGACCCTGCCCTCCAAAACGGAGGCTATCGTGATAACGGCCTGGAGGATTGGACGATGACGACGTGTGTCGACTGCGGTGGCCCTGTAAAGACGAGGCTGGAGAAGAACTATCGCTACCCGGAGTGCGGCCTACCAAACGTTGTCGTGGGCGGCGTCGAAATCACTGAGTGTCGACGCTGCGGAGAGACATACACGGGGATCCCGGCTATCGAAGGGTTGCATCGCGCTATCGCGGCGGCGGTCATTTACAAGAAGGGACGGCTCGCGCCGCAAGAGATCAAGTTCCTTCGGAAGTCCCTCGGCTGGTCGGGCGTCGATTTCGCCAAACACATGGGCACCTCCGCAGAGACGGTGTCACGCTGGGAGCATGGACGCGCGCCGATGGGGTCCGCGTCCGATCGGCTTCTATGACTCCTCGTGGCAAAGGAAACACCCGTCACCGGGTATCAGGTCGACGTGCTTGCGCAACTGGCGGCTGACGACCGGCCCGCTAAGCCCGTACGACTGCGGGTCGCGCGGGGCCCCAAAGGCTGGAAATTCCAGCCAGGTCCGGCGCTCGTGGAGGTCTCAAGATAGCCGTGGGGAGCCGACGCCTTTCTGACCGCTACACCGGCTTCGCGGCCCGGAGCAGCGCCAGATTGTCCTCGACGGTGTCGTCGCCGGTGATGGCCCGGAGCACGACCTCGTCCACCACACCATGCCACTTCCCGAGCGCTTTCGGGATCTCGTCCACCTTCTGCGCGGCGATACACGTGTCGACGGGCTTCACCCCCATGCGCTCGAAGTGGGCGCCGTAGGCCGGGATCGCCGCGTAGCGACCGCCTTCCTCCGCGAGCTTCTCGCACGCCTTCCCGCCGAGGGCGAGACGGACGTAGGCGAAGAGCGTGGGCGGCTTCCTGCCCGCCGCCTGGGCACCTTCGCGCACCCAGCCGGCCGAGACGCGCGCGTGCTCGGGCGTCAGCCAGTTGAAGAGCACGCCGTCGGCGATCTCCCCCGCCAGGCGGCACATCTTGGGGCCGAGCGCCGCCACGATCACGCGCGTCTTGAGCTGTGACTTCAACGCCGCCACGCCGTCGCGCACGCGGCCGAGGGAATTCGGGTTCGGGCTGCCCACGCCCAGGAGAAGGCGCTCGAGCGGCAGCGCGGTGACCCGCACTCCCTGGACGATCGCCTCGGGTCCCCGCGTGTGGAGCGGAATGACGCCGATGCCGAGCTCGATACTCTTCGTCTCACGCGCCCCGAAGGCGAGCGCGGCCAGCCCGTCGAAGGAGCCGGGATGGTTGACCCAGAAGGAGCTGTACCCGAGCGCCTCGGCTTCCCGCGCCGAGGCGCGGATGATCTCGGGAGTGGAGCCGGCGAACAGTGCGAAACCGCGTGCCATCACACCCTCCTTTTGCGGAAACGGGAAAAGTCGGGCTTTCGCTTCTCGAGAAACGCCCGCGCGCCTTCCTGCTGCTCTTCCTTCCAGAACTCCGGTGTGACGACCAGACGCCGGACCGCGTCGCCCTGCCCGAGGATGTGGTCGAACTCGGCGACGAACGATGCCTTGAGGATCCTGAGGCAGGTGGGCGACAGGGCCAGCAGCTCCTCGCACCAGCGCCCGACCTCGGCGTCGAGCTCGGCCAGCGGCACGACCGCGTTGGCGAGGCCCCAGTCCAGCGCCTGCTTCGCCGTGTAGCGCCGGCAGAGCATCCACATCTCCCGAGCGCGCTTCTGCCCGATCACGTGCGCCAGATAGTTCACGATCGGCCCTCCGGCCGGGCTGCCCACGCGCGGGCCGTTCTGGCCGAAGACCGCGTGGTCGGCGGCGATGGTGAAGTCGCAGAAGTACGCGAGGTGGTTGCCGCCGCCGATCGAGTAGCCGTTCACCCGCGCGATGACGGGCTTGGAGCAGCGCGACACGGTCACGTGGAGCATGTACGGCTCGAGCACCTGCCGCTCGAGCCCGCCTTCCTTTTCCCAGTTGACGTCGCCGCCCGCGCAGAACGCCTTGTCGCCGGCGCCCGTGAGCACGACCACGCCCACCTCGTCGTCGGCGTTGGCCTCCTCGAACGCGAGCGTCAGCTCCTTGAGCGTGTCGCCCGTGAACGCGTTGTACTGCTTGGGCCGGTTGATGGTAATCCGGGCGACGTGGTTCTTCGTCACGTACAGGATGTCCTTGTAGTCACGCGGCACGATAGGGCTCCTTCCGGAGGGAAAGGGTAGAGGCCACCGCGACCTTATCCCGGACGGCAATGGGACGCAAGCCGGACCGGTCTCCGGGGTCCTTGACCGCTTGGGCGCCCGGCGCTAAGCTCGGCAGGCTTTCGCCCCTTACCCGTTTCCGCGTAAAGGAGAGCCCGAGATGCAGAAGCGAGCGGCAGTCGAGAGCACCGCCGAAGCCTATCTGGAGCTCCTCGCCGCGCGCGGCGTCGAGTACCTCTTCGCCAACGCCGGGACGGACTTCGCGCCCCTCATCGAAGCGTACGCCAAGCGCGACGCGCAGGGGCAGGCCGCGCCGCGGCCGATAACCGTCCCGCACGAGGTGCCCGCCGTCGCGATGGCTCACGGCTACGCGATGGTCTCGGGACGGCCCCAGGCGGTCATGGTCCACGTGATCGTGGGCGCGGGCAACGCTATCGGCGGCATCATCAATGCCGCGCGCTCGAACGTGCCGATGCTCTTCAGCGCCGGAAGGAACCCCATCACCGAGGCGGACCACCCCGGCAGCCGCGACCGGCCCATCCACTGGGCGCAGGAGTCCTTCGACCAGGCCGCGATGGTCCGCGAGTTCGTCAAGTGGGACTACGAGCTCAGGAGCGCTTCCGACCTCGAGACCGTGGTGGACCGGGCGCTGACGTTGACGCAGGCCGAGCCTCAGGGGCCGGTCTACCTCACCCTGCCCCGCGAAGTGCTGGCGGAGCGCCGGGAGGCGATCGAGTACGCCGATCCCGCCCGCATGGCCACTCCCGGGCCGCTCCTTCCCTCTCCCGAGTCCGTCGCGGAGGCGGCGCAGCTTCTAGCGTCAGCGCGGAACCCGCTCATCATCGTCAAGGCGGTGGGCCGCGATCCGGGCGCCGTTCCCGCCCTCGTGGCGCTGGCCGAAGCGCTCGGCGCGCCGGTCTTCGACCAGTTCCATACCTACGTCAATTTTCCCCAGGACCATCCGCTTCACGGCGGATTCGACGTCATGCCCCATCTGGAGGAGGCCGACGCGATCCTCGTCGTCGAGTCCGACGTGCCCTGGCTCCCGGCTTTGAAGCGGCCGCGGCCAGACGCGCGGATCGTCCACCTCGGCGTGGACCCGCTCTTCTCCCGCTACCCGCTCCGAGGCTTCCCCACCGACCTGGCCCTCGCGGGCACTCCGCGCCTGGCGCTCCTGGCGCTCCGCGACGCCGTCGCGCGCTGCGTGGATGCCGGTGCCGTCGCGGAGCGCCGGAAGCGCTGGGAGGGCCTACACGCGCGCCAGCGTGATGCCGCGGCGGCGCGGGCGCGCGCCGTGGAGGCCGACTCGCCCATCGACATGACGTGGCTCTCGCGCTGCGTGGGGGATCTCGTGGATGACCGGACCATCGTCGTCAACGAGTACGACCTCGACGCGACACAGGCGTGCTTCCGGATACCTGGAACCTATTTCGCCGCGCCGCCGTCCGGAGGGCTCGGCTGGGGACTCGGCGCCGCGCTCGGGGCCAAGCTGGCGGCGCCGGACAAAACGCTGATCTGCTGCGTCGGCGACGGCGCTTACATCTTCGGCGCGCCCACCGCCGCTCACTTCGTCTCGCGCGCCTACAACCTGCCCGTCCTCTTCGTCGTCTTCAACAACCGCACCTGGAACGCGGTCAAGCGCGCCGTCCAGTCCTTTGCCCACGACGGCTGGGCCGTCCGGACCGGCTCCATGCCGCTGACCGCGCTCGAGCCGGCGCCCGACTACGAGCTGGTGTGCCAGGCATCGGGCGGCCACGGCGAGCGGGTCGAGGACCCCGCGCAGCTCCCCGACGCCCTCAGGCGCGCGCTGCGCATCGTCAAGGAAGAGAAGCGCCAGGCCCTCCTCAACGTGATCTGCAAGAAGCCGTGATGAAGATCCTCGCCACGGGACCGAGCGGCCCGACCGAAGAGCTCGATCCGCTACTCGAAACCGGCCACAAGGTCATCATCGGCCGCCCGCTCGACCAGCCCGGCCGGCAGGCCTACACGGAACCGGAGCTGATCGAGGGTGCCCGCGGCGTTGACGTCATCCTCGCTTCACACCTCGAGACCATCAGCCGGGGGGTCCTCGAAGCCGCGCCGGACCTCCGGCTCGTCATCGTGCCCTTTATCGGAACGGACAAGATCGACCTCGCCGCGGCCTCGAAGCTCGGCGTCCTCGTCGCCAACAGCCCGACGCCGGAGAACTTCATCGCCGTCGCGGAGGCGACGATCGGTCTCATCCTGATGCTGCTCAAGCGCATCAAGCACAACGAGGCCAAGCTCCGCCGCGGGGAGTGGGCCCAGCGCCAGGACCGCGGCGAGTTCCTCTTCGGCAAGACGGTCGGCCTCGTCGGCCTCGGCCGCGTGGGCTCCCACGTCGCGCGGCGGCTCCGCAACTGGGACGTGCGCCTCCTGGCAGCCGATCCCTATGTGCCGGCGGCCCACGCTGAGGCCCTCGGCGCAACGCTGGTGGACCTCGCCGCATTGCTGGGCGAGTCGGACATCGTCTCGCTCCACGCTTCCCTGACCGAGGAAACGCGGGGGCTCATCGGCGAGAAGGAGCTCCGGCGCATGAAACCCGGAGCGCTCCTCGTCAACACGGCCCGCGGCGAGATGGCCGATGAGGAAGCCGTAGCGCGGGCGCTCGGCGAGGGCTGGATCGCCGGCGCGGCCATCGACGCGTTCGTCAAGGAGCCGCTGGGCCCCGGGAACCCGCTCCGCGGGGTCGATCCCGAGCGTCTCATCCTGACCCCGCACAACGTCAGCCACAGCGAGGCGGGCCGGCGCGCCAATCTCCGCCTGGCATTCGAGCAGATCCTCGCCGCCGGTCGCGGCGAGGCGCCCGCCCACTGCGTCAACCCCGAGGCGATCCCTCGCTGGAGGATCAGGCGATGAGCCAGCTTTCCATCCCCGTTCTCGACGCCGACGGCCACGTCACCGAGTCGTACCAGCAGATCGCGAAGTACCTCGACGAACCCTGGCGCCGGCGCCCGCTCACCTTCCCTCTCTATACTGCCGACGGGTGGGACCGGCGGCTCGTCGACAAATTCCATGACTGGGCGGGCACGGCCGACGAGTGGCTCCGCGCGCTCGACAAGGGCGGCATGGAGCTGTCGGTGCTCTACCCGACCCTCGGCCTCTTCATGAGCTTCGTCAAGGATCGCGACTGGGCCGTCAGGCTCTGCCGCGCCTACAACACGCTCATGCACGAGGAGTTCATCAAGGTCAGCCCCCG
Source organism: Candidatus Rokuibacteriota bacterium (assembly GCA_030647435.1). Lineage (NCBI taxonomy): Bacteria > Candidatus Rokuibacteriota > Candidatus Rokuibacteriota bacterium. The sequence continues at coordinate 6,221 of JAUSJX010000106.1, read as the reverse complement.
GCTCCAGGCCGTCGCGCTCCTGCCCGTGCAGGATCCCAAGGCCGCCGCGCTCGAGCTGCGGCGCGCCGTCAGCGAGCTGGGCCACGTCGGCGGGATGCTCGCCGCCGACGGCAACCACCTCCTGGGCGACGAGCGCTTCTTGCCCGTCTACGAGGAAGCCGACCGGCTCGGCGTCATGCTGGGCATACACGCCTCGGGCTCGCATCTCGGCGGCGCCGGCGTGGACCTGTTCCCGAAATTCATCCAGGCCCACACCTGCTCCCACGCCTTCGGTCAGATGCGCCAGCTCACGTCCGTCGTCTTCGAGGGCATCCCCGAGCGCTTCCCGCGCCTGCGCCTCGCCTTCCTCGAGGCCGGCTGCGGCTGGGCCCCGTACTGGATGGAGCGCATGGACGACGAGTACGCCAAGCGCGCGGAAGAAGCGCCGGCGCTGCGCAAGCGTCCGAGCGAGTACATCCGGAGCGGATCCATCTACTTCTCCTGCGAGGCGGACGAGTGGCTGCTGCCGCAGGCCGTGAAGCTCTGCGGCGAGAACCAGATCGTCTACGCGTCCGACTTCCCCCACTGGGACCACAGCTACCCGGGCTCGATCGACGAGATCAAGGACCGCGGCGACATCACGGATGCGCAGAAGCGGAAGATCCTCGCGGACAATACGCGCCGCCTCTACGGCCTCAAGCCCTGAGCCAACCCCCGGAGAGGGAGAGACCCGATCAATGGACTGCTGCGGCCACGAGGGGCCGGCGAAGGGCGACGCAAAGTTCGACTTCAAGAAGATCGCCGACGGCGTGCACGTCGCGGTCGCGGCGCCCGCCTACAAGGTCAACTGCAACACCGCGATCATCGAGAGCGACGACGGCGTGGTCATCGTGGACACGCACTCCAAGCCTTCGGCGGCGCGCGTCATCGTCGAGGGGCTGGGCGACATCACCAAGAAGCCCGTCCGCTACGTCGTCAACACGCACTTCCACTGGGACCACTGGCACGGCAACGAGGTCTACCCCGCCGCCTACCCCAACGCCGAGATCATCACCAACCAGCTCACGCGAGAGGCGATGGTGCGGAAGGGGCTCAAGCGCATCCAGGATCACGTCCGACAGGTGCCGGGCGAGATCGCAAAGCTCAAGGCCGACCTCGCCGCGGCCGCCACCCCCGGAGAGCGCGCGCAGCTCCAGGCCGACCTGGGCCACGCCGAGTCGTACCTCGCGGAAGTGACGGCCCTCAAGCCCACGCTCCCCACCATGGCCTTCGAGCGGACGATGAAGCTCTACCGCCGCGACCGCGAGATCCATCTCCTCTGCCTCGGGCGCGCCCACACCGAGGGGGACGTGTTCGTGTATCTCCCGAAAGAAAAAGTGGTTGTTACGGGCGACGCCGTCATCGGCTGGACGCCCTTCATGGGCGACGGCTACCCCGAGGACTGGGTGACGACGCTGGACCGTCTCGCCGAGCTCGACTTCACCCAGATCATCATGGGCCACGGCGAGCCCGCGGGCCGCGACTGGCTCCGCACCTTCCGCGGCTACGTCCACGACATGGTCGAGGCCGTCAGCGAGGAGGCGGCCCGCGGCGCCACGCTCGAAGACGTCCAGCGGCGCGTTCCGGACCGGCTCGCCCCCACGTACGAGAAACCGTTCTCCACGTACGGCGACTACAGGCCCTGGCGCGCGGGCCTCCTGCGCAACATCGAGCGCACCTACGCGATGGTCAGCTGAGGCGCCCGCCCGAGATCGAGCAGGACGCGCGCCCCGGGGTGTACTATCAGGGCCTCGGACGATGCAATCCAACCCTCAGAACCAAGGAGACGACGACATGGCGCAAGTGAAAATTCCCCTGGACGCGCAGCGCTTCGCCAAGGGCATGACCTGGAAGGACTACCTGGCCCAGATGGGAGACACCCGAGCCCGCACCGAGGAAAACTACACCAAGGCCTCGCTGACGGCCGAGGAGAAGCAGTTCTTCAGCGCCTTGGGCCAGGTCAAATCCATCCTCATGCTCGCCGAGAACTGGTGCGGCGACGTCCACCGCAACTCGCCGATGATCGCGCGGATCGCCGAGGCGATGCCGGGCTGCGAGCTGCGCGTGTTCCTGCGCGACCAGAACCCGGACCTGACGGACTGCTTCCTGAACAACGGCTACCGGTCCATCCCCATCGTCGCCTTCTTCGACAAGGACTGGAACGAGATCGGGCGCTGGATCGAGCGCCCGGGCGCCGCCACCCAGCGGGCGTTCGCCATCCGCGCCAAGACGCTCGAGGTCGCGCCGCAGGACCAGCAGGAGGCGGCGATGGCGGAGTTCCGGAAGCAGATCCAGGCCGCCTACGACACCGCTCCCGACAAGAGCCTCTGGCGGGACACGGCGAAAGAGGTGCGCGGCGTGCTGGAGACGCGGCTCGGGCTCGTTGCCAAGAAGTAGCCGACCGGCGAGATCGCCGAGCGCTCAGCTTCGCTCGGCGATCTCGCGCATCTTGCGGAAGGTCAGATAGCGGAGCCGGTTCGCCTCCGGCATCTTGGATATGTCCACCTCGGCCACCGTCAGCCCGTAGGCCTCGTAGGTCGGGATGTCGCGCTCGGCGAGCGACGGCATCGACTTCTTGCGCTCGAACGCCGCCTTGATGTACGGCGCCAGCCCCTCCATCTTCCGCGCCTGCCGCGCGGCGTCGCGCTCCTTGAACTCCGGCATCACGTCGCGCGCGAACAGCTCGAGCGACTCGCAGATGTGCTCGTGGCGGTTGTTGCCGCCCTGCTGGATGAAGATGGTCTGGTCGACGCCGTTCGCCTCGAACTGCCGCAGGCTCGCCGTGAGCTGCGCCGGCGTGCCGATGCAGCCCGTCCCGCCGCCGAGCACTTCGAGCCCGAGCTGCTCGCGCACGGCAATGAACTTCTTCCAGATGTCCGTCCGCCCAGGCGTGTGCTTGCCGAAGCTGTAGTGGTGGCCGAGCGCGAACTGGAAGAAGCGGAAGCCGTCCGTGCCGCGCCGCCCCGCCTCCTCGGCGTCCGAGTGGCACGAGAAGCCCGTCACCATGGCGACGTTCGGGTTGACGCTGTGGCCGATCGGCACGCACTCGCGCTTGAACGTGTCGTAATAGTCCGCGATCCAGTGCGCCGCCTCCGCGGGGTCGATGAACGCGAAGGTGAGCGCGCCCATCCCGAGCTGCGCTGCCAAGTGGATGGTCTCGCGGTTCGAGCACGCGACCCAGAGCGGCGGGTGCGGCTTCTGGACGGGCTTGGGCACCACGTTGCGCACGGGCATCGCGAAGTACTTGCCCTGGTAGCCCGGGTACGGGTCCATCGCGAGCATGTTCGCCACCTGCTCGGTGGTCTCGCGCCACATCGCCCGCCGCTCGGCCGGGTCGATGCCGAAGCCTTCAAGCTCCGCGCGCGATGCCGACTCGCCGGTTCCCCACTCGACGCGGCCGTTGGAGACCAGGTCGAGCGTGGCCAGCCGCTCCGCCACCCTCGCGGGATGGTTGTACGCGGGCGGCATAAGGGTGATGCCGTGCCCGAGACGGATCCGCTTGGTGCGCTGAGACGCGGCGGCCAGGAAAACCTCGGGCGCCGAGGAATGGGAATACTCCTCGAGGAAGTGGTGCTCGACCTCCCACGCGTAGTCGATGCCAAGCCGATCGGCCAGCTCGACCTGGCTGAGGGCGTCCTGGAAGAGCGTGAGCTCGCCGCCTTCCGGCCACGGGCGCGGGAGCTGGTGTTCGTAGAAGATGCCGAAGCGCATTGCTCCCCTCCTTTCGCCTGCGTCGGACCCGCGCTGGGACAGTACCATAACGCCCGCCCGCTCAGCGCCAACGGAGGCGCGACAGTCGCGGTCGTGCGACAATACCACTATGACTGAGACGGCGGCATGAGCGGGCATCGATTGATCCCCCTGCTAGCGGTTTTTGTGCTGGGCCTCGCGTCGGATGCTTGGGCGGGCCAGCCGACGGACCAGCTGCGCGCCTACACCGACCAGGTGCTGAAGGTCCTGCAGAATCCCGCGCTCTCGCTGCCGGAGCGGCGCGAGGCGGTCAAGCACCTCGCCGAGGACGTCTTCGAAGTGTCAGAGACGGCCAAGCGGGCGCTCGGCCCGCACTGGCTGCAGCGGACTCCAGCCGAGCGCGAGGAGTTCGTGAAGCTCTTCGCGAACCTGCTCGAGCAGACGTATATCGCCAGGATCGACGAGTTCGGCGGGGAGAAGCTCAGGTACGTGAGCGAGCAGATCGACGGCGACCGGGCAATCGTCCGGGCGCGCATCATGACCAAAAACGGCACCGAGGTGCCGGTCGAATCGCGGCTCCTGCGAAAGGAAACCCGCTGGCTGATCTACGACATCCTCGTCGAGAACCTGAGCCTGATCTCCAACTACCGCTCGCAGTTCGATCGGGTGATCCGAACGACCTCGTACGAGGAGCTGGTCAAGCGGCTGAAAACCCGGGGCGAGTTCCTCAGCGACAAGGCGATCAAGACCCCGCGACGGGACGGTCAGGGCAACCGCTAGCCGGCCGTCTCACGGCGCCGCGGCCTCGCGCTACGAGCCCGCGGTCTTCTTCACCAGGCCCGACATCACCTGGGCATCGCTGTCGTTCATCTCACGCAGGCCCGTCACGACCCCGTCCAGGTCCGCCGACGGCCTGTTCTGGCTCACCTTCCACTTGCCGACCAGCCGGGTGAGCGGGATCTCGATTCCGACGATGGCGCCCAGCATCTGCTCGACGAAGTCGGCGGGCGCGTCCGTGACCTTCCACGGCTCCGCCCTGCCCGCTTCGTAGCGGTTCGTGAGCCGCTCCACCAGCCCCCGCAGCCACGCGCGGTCTTCGATGATCCGCATGGGGCCGTACGCGTGGACGACGATGTAGTTGTACGTCGGCACGACCTTGCCCGTCTCCCGCTTTGTCTGGTACCACGAGGGCGAGATGTACGCCTGGGGCCCCTGAAAGACAGCGAGCGCCTCGACGTCTCGTGAGAAGTCGCGCCACACCGGATTGCCGCGCGCCACATGGCCCCGCAGCGTCCCGAACGGAGCCGGCCCGGGGTCGAGCTCGAGGGGGATGTGGTTCGCGTTCAGCCCGTCCGAGCCGAACGTTACCAGCGCGGCCAACGAGTGGTCGCGGATCAGCTGGTGAAGGACTTCGGGCCGTGTCTCTTCGAAATGCGACGGGACGTACATGCAGGCTAGGGCGACTCGTGCGGCTTCACCGCCGCGGCGGTCGGCGCGACCGGCTCCGTACGCCCCGCCTCCCGCGCCCCGGGGCGCTCGTCCTGCTTCGCCTTGAGCTTGGCGACGAGGTCGGGGTAGCCCGAGCGCTGGATGACCGCGTTGAACTGGGTGCGGTAGTTGCCGATGAGGCTGATGCCCTCGATGCTCACGTCGTAGACGGCCCAGCGCCCGCCGTTCAGGAACATGCGGTAGTCGATCGGGATCTCCGTCTCCTGCTTCGTCACGATCCGCGTCTTGACGACCGCGAGGGCGCCGTCGATGAGGTCGCCGGGGTACTGGATCTTCTCCCCGGAGTAGCTCTCGATCTTGGTGATGTACGCGTTCTCGAGGAGATCGCCGAAGAGCGCGACGAACTGCTCGCGCTCGGCGGGCGTGCGCGCCTGCCAGTGGCGCCCGAGGCCCCGCTGCGAGATCTCGGTGAAGTCGAAGATCTGGTTGACGACCGCCCGGATCCTCCTCCGGCGCTCGGCCGTCCTCGCCTCCTTCTTGAGCTCGGGATCCGTGACGATCTTCAGGACGAGGTCGATCGACCCGCGGAGCTGGTCGGTGGGGACGCCGGCGACAGCGTCGCGCGCCACGAGAAGCGCCAGCATGGCGGCGAGGGCAATGAGCGCGCGGGTCATAGCGGGGTCATCTTATACCGAAGGGCGACCCGAAGCCACACGCTTACAGCCCGTAGAGCTCTCTCGCGTTGTCGCACAGGATCCGGGGCCACAGCTCACCGGATCACCTCGTCCGCCCGCCCCAGCAGGGACTGGGGAATCGTCAGGCCGAGTGCCTTCGCCGTCTTGAGTAGGGTCGAGGACTGGCGCAAAGCTCCGTAGGCTCCCCTTGGCTGTGTCCGCCGTTTCCAGCTTCGTGCCCGTGTAGGTTTCGCCGTAAGCCGTTTCCAGCCCCCGCCACCTCAAACCCGGCGTGCCGGTTTCCGGCACCGGGCTTTCCTGGGTGCTTCGCGTCATGGGTTATGTGACCTATCGGCTGGGAGCACTTTCAGGCCTGGCTCAGGTACCGCA